>CAMATG010000466.1 GCA_945860645.1 Candidatus Sulfopaludibacter sp. SbA3
CTTTTGTTGCCATACCCCGGCAATCTGGTGCGGATCGAGCTTCGGGTATTGATTGGCGGTCGGACAGGTTTCATCGCATCCGGTGAGGTGTTTCCCACAAGGATTCGGATAGGCACAGCGGCCCGTGAGCATCCAGAAATCGTGGAGAACGGCGAGGGTGGGAAACTCTTCTGCCAACGCACCGAGATGCCATGGCTCATGGGTGGCTGAATGGATGTTTCCGGCAATGATTAGATCCGGCCCGAACGCCTTGACGGAGTGGCGGATATCTTCGCTGCTGAGATCGGAAGGTTTACCGTGGTGGCCTGGTTCGGGGAGAAAGGCGGCAGCGTCCACTTCGTGTCCAGCCAACATCAGGCTTTCGGCAGTGCGTTGATGTGCGATTCCGGCTCCGAACTTGAAGCCGTGATCGTTCAGCATCAGGATACGCAACTTACGTCGTTCCGGTAGTTGTGCTGGTCGCGGAGGGGGGATGCGGTTGTGCTTTGCGTTGTATACCTGCACGTAGCCACGGAGCTCCGCCATGAACTTTTCGGCGACGCTGGTCTTCTGCTCCTCGTGGACGCGGAACCATGCCGTGGGGCGGCCGATCACATGGAGTTTTGCACCTGTTTCCGCCATTCGGACCCACAGATCGTAGTCCATGCTGTAGTAGAGGTCTTCTCGAACGGTCCCGCCGGCACGTTCCCATGCCTGCCGGGAGAACATGACCTCGGGCTGGTAAAAGAACTGGCCCGAATTCCAGCCGCCGTCGAGGTCGAGAATCCGGTCCAGGGGGAGCGGCCCGGGTTCACAGCAAGTCATGTGGGAGTCGACGAACCGGTTGTTGGAGCGGAGATAGACGATGCCTGCCACGACATCGGCCCGCGAGAGATGGAACCCCATCGCAATGGCGCCGAGTGCGCCGGGCGCGAGCATGTCGTCGCTGTTTAGCCAAGTCAGAATATCGCCTGTTGCCAGGGCCATGCCCTTGTTAATGGCATGAGCCTGACCGCGATCCTTCTCAGAGACGGCCGCTGCTAGGTTGGCCCGGTAGCGCGCCATAATGCTCAGCGTTTCGTCTTTCGATCCCCCATCCATCACGATATGCTCGATGCGCGGATAGTTCTGCCGTTGGACCGAGAGTATCGTCTCCTCCAGGTACCGGCCCTGATTAAAGGAGGGTGTCACGATCGAGACCAAAGGCCACCGTTCGCCGTTGGGAAGCGTCTCCGGAAGCCGTGTGGAGGCGACATCGCGATACGGCCATCCTTCATAGCCGCCGGCGCACTGTTCGGCGATCTCCAGCCACCATTTCCGTGCGTCTTCAGTCAGTTCCGACACGGGCGTATACGTGCTGCCGGCGACGGCAGCGGTTCCGAAATAACGGCCGAGCAGGTCGGCGCGCAACTGACGCTGGAGCCGTGCCGGGAACTGCGTCGCCTCCAGCCGAAATCGTGTCGTCGTTTGAAACAGGGAAACGCGCTCGCGACTGGGAATCCGTTCCAGATACCCTTCGGCAACCCATCGATTCTCTGCGGGAAACGTCTCCGCAACCAGGAGCAATGCGCGGGCCGGGAGGGCGTCCCAGAGATCGAGAAGTTCGGCGCCGTTAGCGACCGCGGCGATTGCCGGCCGGATTGGGATCTCCCGCAGAAACTCGCGGAGCCGCCCGTGAAAGTAGACCACAGAACGGCCCAGATTTCGCCGGCTTAACTCCTGAAACGCCTCCCGGATTACCCGGATATCGGAATGAACAAGAAATACCGTAGCGCCGACGGTGGCGTCGAGTGTCGCGGCGGTGGCTGCCCGCGCATCCAGTTGGGATAGCACGACGTCGCCTTTGCAGCACCCGGCGGCACGCGCAAGGATCGAATAGAAGGCTTCCGGCGCAAGCGGGGGAAGCCCCTCCAGCGCGGCAGGATGAGCAGCCTTCGCGCCCGCATTCTTGAGCAATGACGCCCAGTTTGACTCGGGCGCCCAGGAGATGTTGGCCATTATTTTGATGAAAGAGTTAGGATAGCGCGTTTAGCTAGGCCTTCATTAGCCCCAGGGTTCGCATCAGGCGTAGCGCAACTGTTCGCTCCAGCGCCTGTTTGTCTCTTACGAGACCTTCAATGTGGCGGTGCAACGTTTCAATCTGAGTACCGCGTTGGGCTCTGTCGGCCTCGATGTCCCGAATGGCTTCCGAGAGTTTTTCAATGATCGCCAGGCGCTGGCGGCGGTCGTCTTCGATCGCAGTCAGATTATCGCGCCATCCGGCGGACGCGGATTCATTACCGGTGCCTTGGCGAACAAGGTCGCTGAACTCGTTGACTTCACTGGCCAGCTGCAAAATCGCAGCCAGGTTATCGCGCCATCCGGCGGACGCGGATTCATTACCGGCGCCTTGGCGAACAAGGTTGCTGAACTCGTTGACTTCATTGGCTAGCTGCAAAATTTGCCTTAAGCGCTCCTCGCGATCCTCTTCGAGAAGCGCGAAATCCTCTGGCCAGCCGGAACCGCTAGCGCGGTCACCAAGTGCGATCTGCAAGCGGCTGGCGACCTCCTCCAGTTCGGCAATTGTGGCAGCGATGCGGACGTTACCCGCCTCTTCCACGTCGCGAATTTGGGCGGTCAGCTTGTGCACCATGTCCAGCCGCGCGGCGCGATCCTCTTCAACAAATTCCAGATTCTCCAGCCAGCCAGACGGCCGGGCCTGCCAGCCGGCGGCAATCCGCAACCGTTCCGAGAAATCCGCGATCTGCCCTTCGGCGCTGCGAAGCCGGGTTGTCGCCTCTTCCAGGATTCCCTTGGGTTCTCCACTGTGTATCCCGGATGTGTGGCGGAACTGATGGAGAGCATTTCTTAAGTCGGCCAGATCACGCTGTTCGTTGGTGAGCTCATCGCGAAGCTCAGGAACCAGGGCGAGGGCAAGTTGGCTCTGCCGCCGTTCCTGCTGCAAAACCTTTTCCAGATCCGCGATTCGCCCCGTGTGGCGGCTTTCCACCGTGTCGATGTACGCCTGTAACTCTGTGATCAGTAGCGACTTTTCCAGAAGACTCGTCTCCAGCCGATCCGTTATTTGTTTCGTTTTGGCCTTGGCCGACTCGGCCGACTCAGCGAGTTCATCGCGAAGCTGCCTTTCCTCAACTTCGAGGCTGTCGACCCGCATCTCCAACCGCCGGGCGTCTTCACGGTACTCTCTGGAGTGGATCGTCTGAACGGCCAACTCCGTCTCGAGCGTCTGCAAACGCCGGGTGGCACTTTCCAGAGCATTGTCCCTCGCTCTTATCAGCTCAGCCGCCACCGATTCGGCTTCCGCCCGTCCCTGCTGGCGCGCCTCCTCCACCATGAACTGGAGCCGGTTTCGTTCTTCCTGGTGGGACTGGGCCGCATCCACCGCCGCCGCCAACTGCGATTCCAAGCTGTTAATCCGAGAATAGGCCTCGGTCAGGCGCGCGGCCAATTCCCCGCGCTCCTGCTCAATCGACTGCGCCGATACCTCCAACGCCGAAAGGCGCGACTCCAAGTCACGGATCCGCACCTGGGCGTCCGACGTTTGCATCGCCAATGCGTCACGTTCTTGACTGAGCCCATGGCGGTCTCTTTCAATTTCGACGCGCGCCGATTCCAGGCTCCGAACATGGTCGCGTAGCGCGTCGCAGTCGGCGGCCAGAGCGTCACGTTCTTGACTGAGCCCATGGCGGTCTCTCTCAATCTCGACGCGCGCCGATTCGAGGCTCCGAACATGGTCGCGTAGCGCGTCGCAGTCGGCGGCCAGAGCGTCGCGGTCAGCAACCAGAGCATCCCGGTTGGCCACCAGCGCATCCCGGTTGGCAACCAGCGCATCGCGGTCTGTGACCAGCGCGTCCCGCTCGGCCGCCAACGCTTCTGCCTGCTCCTTGGCTCGAGCTAGAGCCGTCGCTTGCGCCCGCTCCTCAGAAAGCTGTGCCTGGAGTTGCTCGATATCTCGAACGCGGTCGCCATGCCACTGCATGAAATTGGAGCGTTCCGTCTCCAAGAGACGGTAAGCCGTTTGTGCTGACCTGTACATCTCTTGAAACATTTCGGCGTCCAACAGTCCGTCACGCGGTAGCAACTCCACGCGAAACGCCTCAGCCCGGCCCTCTACCGCCGCCACCGCCGCTGCTAGCACCGGCGCCAGTGGTATGTCCTTGACACAGTGAGATCGCTCGAGCCGGCAAATCCAGTCGCAGCCCTTACATGGCATATCCACGCTAAATACGGCGCCGGACTTCGCCTGCGGCACGAACCGCGGCCAATGCCCACCGCCGAATACCGCGACCACAGGCTTTCCCAGCGCGGCCGCGATATGCATTGGCCCGGTATCCTTCCCGATGTAGCCCTTGGCTGCCGCAAGCAGTGCCACTAACTCGCTGACCGGGATCGCTGATCCAGTGATGCTGGCGGTGCGGCGGCCGGCCGTTCCCAAACCGGCCTGTATGGCCGATGTCTCTTCGTGTTCCGCCTCCGAACCAACGAACAGAATGCGGATGCCGTGGTCTTCGATCAGTGTCCGGCACAGCTGAATCCACTTGTCCTTTTCCCAGTTCTTGACTCCCCAGGGCGGGCGGTCGCCCGCACAGACGGCCCAAAAGGGAGAATCCTTCAATCCGAGCTTTCGCAGGTGCGTTGCCGCCAACGACTTCCCTGCAGCCGTTGGCTCCAGTCGGGGCGGGCGAAGATTGACGGCGCTTGACAGAATCGCACTGCAAAGAAGCTCGGTCTTTACTGGTTCGGGAGTATCAAGGGAGACAGCTACCCGGGTCGTCAATTGCAGCGTCGTCGGAATTGTCAGGTTCTGCTGCGGCTGAAACAGACTGCCGCTGAGGCCCACCGTTTCTACGCCTGGGAGGAATGCGGCGATCTGCTGGTCCATATCGGTGAAATGATATGCGCCCAAGACCAGCAACTGTGGCGCGAATTTCCGGATCCGCTCCCGAGACTCTTCACCAAGCGGGGTGTTGAAATGAAAGTTTGCGACGTAGGGATTTCCGGGACAGACGGCGATTTCCGCGTATGGCGCGATGTCTCGGGCTAGCGGGGCCACAAAATCCCGGACAATGAGTAGCAGTTGGTGTCCTGCTTCGTGGAGGGCCGCAAATAGGGGCTCTCGCAGGAGGACGTCTCCCAAGTTATCGGGATTGGAGACAGCAATACGCATTCCTATATCTTAATCCTCATCTTCCAGGAATCTCCCACAAAACGCCTTTGCTTGGACTGTGCTTTTGCACCATCCGTCCGGCGCGCGCTTCCGTTGTGTAGCGCTCACGCCTTGATCCCTTTTTCCCGCCGCTTGCGCCATCGGAAATAGTAACATCAGTAAAGTGCCCGGTTAGCCGCTAATGCCGGCCAGGCGATCATCGAACGCAATGAAAAAACGCAGGTCAACCACTATCGCAAACGGGCGGTCCGTTAATTCTATCCCTCGTGTTTGCATCGTGACGCCGGTTTTCAACGGGAGTGCTTTCATCGATCAGACCCTGCATAGCCTCATCAGCCAGGCCGGGATGTTTCGGTTGCGGATCCACGTCCAGGACGGCGGATCAACCGACGGAACCGTGGACAAAATCCGGAAGT
>CAMATG010000467.1 GCA_945860645.1 Candidatus Sulfopaludibacter sp. SbA3
GAATCTGCGAGCCGCCACGGACCGTGAGCGCTACCTGCCGTCTGTGCGGCCAAGTCTTTGCCCACGCCCCGTTTGCGGAGTTCCGCAAGTCGGACCGTATCCCTCTTCCACTGCTTCCAGATCGCAGACCGCAGCCTGCGTCTGGTCCATTTAGCAAGGCTTTCCAGCACCCGCGTGGTTTCGCATTTCCCGAAATAGCCGAGCCATCCCCGTAAATATTGGGTCAGATCTCCGGCCATCCGTTCGATGCTTACACCTCGCGTCCGGCTCGTCAGCTCCCGGATCCGCTCTTTGAACCGCTCGACTGCCTTCGGCGCAATCCGCCGTTTCGGCTGCTGCTGATTCGTAAAACTGAATCCCAGAAACTTCCGCTCCCATGGTCGTGCCACCGCACTCTTCTGCTGGTTCACCGTGAGCTTGAGCCTCTTGGACAGGAACCGTGTGACGCTCTCCATCACCCGTTCCCCGGCCCGCCGGCTGCGAACGTAGATATTGCAATCATCCGCATACCGCGCAAACCGTAATCCGCGCTGCTCCAACTCCTGGTCCAACTCATCGAGCACAATGTTCGACAGCAAGGGCGACAACGGCCCGCCTTGCGGCGTGCCCTCATCCACCGGACCAACCAGCCCATTCTCCATCACTCCCGCCGTCAGAAACGCCCGGATCAACTTCAATAACCTCTTGTCGGTGACCCTCTCGGCGAGCTTCGCCATCAGTCTGTCGTGATTGACCCGGTCGAAGAACTTCTCCAGATCCAAATCCACAACAATACGGTAGCCTTCGGCGATGTACTGCTGCGCCTTCTCCACCGCCTGATGCGCGCTTCGCCCAGGACGAAATCCATAGCTGTGTTCGGAAAAGGTCCGGTCCCACTTGCGTTGCAGAACCTGCATCACCGCCTGTTGGATAAATCGATCCAACACCGTTGGGATGCCAAGCTTTCGCACCCCTCCGTCCGGTTTCGGGATCTCCACCCGCTTCACCGGTGGCGGCTTATACGTCCCACTCAGCAACTGTTCCCGGATCGCTGGCCAGTGCTCTTTCAAGTACTCCGGAAGCGCTTGGACGGTCATCCGATCCATTCCCGGATTCCCTTTGTTGGCCTTGACTCGCTTCAATGCCTGCTTGCAGTTTTCCCGCTCGCAGATCTCCTCCATCCACTGTTCGCCGATGGCCGGGCTTTCCATCCCGCGCTTCGCCGTAAACGATTCGGTCCCTTCCACCGATACCCTCGGAGCTTCACTCCTGCTCTCATCAAGGAAGGCCAACACTAGCTGGTTATTCTGCCGCTTGTCGTTCATGAGTTACGCTGCGTACTCGCCACTCCCATCAACCCCTTGCGGGGACCGTTCGGGCCTTCGCCGCTTTCGCCGCTACTACGCCCTCTGCTGACTTCTGCCGTCCGGTCAGGATCGATTGCTCCATCCTCAGTCTTGATTCCAAGACAACCGGCAGATCTCCCGAGGTAATTTCGACCGCCTTCCGCACGCAACCGCCGGATTTACAACCAGTGCCCTTGATGGATATGGACTTTACGATTCGTTGCCCGCTCGTCCGGCACCGTATGCCTCTCATCCGGTTCTTGTACATCGGCTCGTGCGTTTGCTCCACGCTTCTTTCAGACCCCGCCTCGCGACGACGCCCTTGCGCTTCGCTATCACTTCACCTCCATCAGGTTGCGAACATCCTCGGCACACCACGCAAAAAAGGCCGCCCTTTCGGGCGGCCTTTTTCGTTTCGTACAGACTGAACCGGGAATTAGAATTCCAGGCGCAGACCCATCGTGATCAGACGAGCGCCGTTCTGCGGCCCGGTCGGGCGGCCGAAGTTGGCGTTGCCAACGGTGCCGTTGACGCCACCGAAGCTCGTGCGGTTGAAGATGTTGAAACCATCCGTGCGATAGGTCAAGACCACCGGGTTCTTATCCGTGTTGAACAGCGTAGTCCGCTTCACGATCGAGAGATTCTCGGTGAAGACAGACGGCTGACGGAAGTCGTTCTGGTAGAACGCAGCCGTGCCGAGCGTGTACTGCGGAGCAGCCGAGAACGCGGCGGCGTTGAAGAACCGGCTGGTCGGGTTGTTCGGGTCGAGCGAGGTGCGCTCCACACCGGTGCGGATCGGCACCGCGGACATGTTGGCCTTGGTCAGCGGCGCGAACAGCACGCCGTTGCCCAGCGGATTGCCCGGGGTCACCAACTGCAACAGGGTGCCCTTGCGGTAGACCTGTGCCGAGGAGACCGTCCAGCCGCTCACGAGAGCGTTGGTGATCTTGTTGGTCGAGCTCAGGTACTTACGACCCTTGCCGAACGGCATGTCGAAGGTGCTGAGGATGTTCAGGACGTGCGGGATGTCGAAGGGCATGAAGCTCTTGGCATCCGGCAGGTTGTTGTAATCCTGCGGCGAACCCTGACCACCGGCCTGGCTGAACACCTGACGGAAGTGACCGTTACCCAGGCTCTTCGACCAGGTGTAGTTCACCATCAGCTGGTAGGTGCCGAAGCGGCGTTCCACTTTGGTCTGCAGGGCGTCATACCAGCTCTTGCCGTAACCGGCGAAGAGGCTGTTGACCGACAGGTACTGCGGGAACGGACGCAGGGACTGCGCCACGCTCTGCGCGCCGGGGAAGTTGGCGAACGGCGCGCGGAAGCCACCGGCGGCGGCAGCAGGCGAATCGATACGGGCCGACAACAGCGAACCGCGGCTCAGCACGCTCGTGGGCAGCTGGTTTAAGTCGATCGTCGAGTTCAAACGCGTACCACGGTTGCCCTGGTAGGCGACGTCGATCAGGAAGTTCTTCACTTCATGCTGAACGTTGAAGCTCCAGTTGTAGATACGGCCAGCCTGACCGGCGGTCGAACCCTGGTACTGGACGCTCTGGAAGTTCACATAGGAAGGATCGATGATCGGCGGCGGGCGATAGCCCGGAGCCAACGGGATCCCGTTGTCCCAGTTCAGGATGGCGTTGCGGCCATCGCTGACCAGATCGTTCGAACCGGCGAAGCCCTGACGGCAGCCGCAGCCACCGCTCGACAGGCCCTGGTAGTAGATGGACCAGCCGCCGCGGAGAACCGTCTTCGGTCCCAGCTGGTAGGCGGCGCCGAGGCGCGGTCCAATGTTGGAGTAGTCGGTCGGGTAGAAGCGCTTCTGGCCGGTGCGGCCGGGGCCGGTACCGGAGAAGACGAGGGCGCCGGGGAGGCCGCCAGCGGCCGGGTTCGGCACCTTGATGTCAACCATCGAGTAGCCGTTGCCACCGGGGACGTGCCAGCCGATCGGCACTTCGTAGCGCATGCCGAGGTTCACGGTCAGCTTCGAGGTCAGCTTCCAGTTGTCCTGGAAGTAGACCGAGGTGTCGTGGTAGAACGTCGTGTCGAACAACACGGGAGGAACGATCTGCGAAGCGCGGTCCGCGCCGCCCAGGATCAGGCTGGCGAACTCGTGACCGGTGGAGGTCAACGCGGTGGGCAAGCCGGTCTGCGCGCGGTTGAACAGGTACAAGCCGTTGGTGCCGGCCAGATCCTGACCCAGGGTCAGGAAGCGGCGGTAGGCCCAACCGAACTTGTATTCGTGCTTACCCTTGAGCAGCGTGTAGCCCTGCGAAATGTGGTACTGAGTATTGAACTGGAGGCCATTGGCAACCTTGCCGTCCTGCACGCCGTAGGGCGACAGGCCAGCCGCGCCGGAGAACTGGATACGCGGAATCGCGTCGGAGTCACCGGTCAGATTGAAGCCCAGGCGGCTGCCGGCTCCACGCTGATTCGGGTTGTCCCAGGTCTGGCGGGTCTTGGAGAACGAATACGTCGTGTGCATCAACAGGTTCGGGCGGATGCTCAAATCGTGGTTGATGCGGTAGTTGAACGGCTTCTGGAAGTTCTGCAGACCGTTGCCGATCGCGCCTTCGAAGTTGGTGACGTCGTCCTGCGCCTGCACTTCGTTCGAGAAGAAGAACGAAGCGCGGTTGGTGGCGGTGAAGGCATGGTCGAACTTCAGGCTCCAGATGGTGCGGTCAAACGCCGTCCGGTTCACGAAGTCGTAGTTGCCCTGCAGCGAACCACGGGTCGGGTTCGGGATCAGCGACATCAGGTTCCGGGCGCCACGGCTGAAGCGGGCCGCGGGAATCGTGTTGTTCGGGAACGGGGTCCGGACATCGCCCGCCGTCGTCGCCGGGTCATAAATGGTCGGCACGCCAGCTTCGTTGAACGCGCCGGCCTTCATCGCCGCGGTCGGAACCGTCAGCAAGGGGAAGCCGAGCGAGATGGGACGGATGTCTTTGGCGTAGGTGAAGAACCAGAAGGTCTTGTTCCGGCCGTCGTAGACTTTCGGAATGAACACCGGACCACCGATGACGCCACCGGTCTCGTTGAAGCGTTCCTTCGGACGGAAGTTGCCGGCCGGGTTCGGATTGGCGTTACGTGCCCAGGCGTTGGCGTTCCAAATGTCGCGGCGCATGTTGTGGAAGGCCGCGCCGTGGAACCAGTTGGTGCCGCTCTTGGCGACATAAATTTCGATACCGCCACCGACGCGGCCGTATTCGGCCGAGTAGTTGGACTGCAGCATCTTGAATTCGCTGAACATTTCCGACGAGGGGAAGTTGAACACCGCGCTCGATTCGACGTTCAACGCCGAACCACCGTCGATGAGAACTTCCTGGGCGCGGCCGCCGGAACCGGACACGCTCTGCTCACCGTTGTTGGTGACGCCGGGCATGTAGTTCACAAAGGCGCGCGGGTTGCGGATGCCGCCGGAGAACAACGGCAGGTTATCCATGAACTTCTGGGAGAGCTGCTGGCCGCGTTCCGGGCTCGAGGTTTCCAGCAACGGCGCTTCCGCCGAGACTTCGACGGTCTGCTGCACGTCACCGACTTCCAGGCGCAGGTCCAAATCCTGGCGCTGGGCGATGCGGATCTCAATGTTGGTCCGGTTCAGCTTTTTGAAGCCGGTCTTTTCCACGGTGATGTTGTAGGTCGAAACGGGAACGGCCGGGAACACATAGAGCCCGGCATCGGTCGTCATCATTTCCAGCTTGCCGCCAGTCGTCGTACTGGTAGCGGTAACTTTTGCGCCGGGTACCACTGCGCCATTCGGATCCGTCACAGAACCGCTCAGTGAACCAGTCGATGTCTGAGAGTACATCGCCGCACTGGCCAGAACCATGATTCCGACTAACGAGGTCATTTTCTTTCTTATCATCTTACCTCTTCGGTTTTTGGTAGCCAAGTCTATGGTTTTTCATATACTTGCGCCACGTTGGGGGGAATTCTTTGGCTAGTATAACAAAGCCATGAAACTTTACTAGCCCCAAAAGTCTATCGGCTAATTCCGAACAAAACTATTTCTCGGATTCGCCTGAGTGGCCCTCTAAAAAGGCCTGATCGATCTCTTTTCGGCCCTGGAACCCTTCATTGAGACCGTGCCAGAAGTTAATCTTTTCTTCGCCGAACTCCCAGCATAGGAGAACTTCGTGGCCCTGGTACCAGGTGGAGAAGTCGATCAAGCCGCGATCGAGGTCCTTGACGTGCACGGAAAGTGCCTCCAAAAGCTCCATTTCCTGCTCGAAAATG
>CAMATG010000468.1 GCA_945860645.1 Candidatus Sulfopaludibacter sp. SbA3
CGCCCGCCCGTGAAACTGATCGACGGCTTCACCGAATGGTCAATCTCGCATTCCGCCACCAGCGCCGGAATGTTCGCCTCCGTCACCTCCGTGTGCCACCGCGGCCGCGGCTCGCGCCACCGGTGGTTCACCAGAATCGGGCCCACCGCCCGCAGATGCTCCCGCAGTACTTTTTGAATCTTCGGCCGGATCGTATACGCCGCCCACTCGCGCTTGGTGAAGTGGTTCATCGGCACTACGCAACTGGCGTCAACGGCGTGATACGCTACCCCGATCCGCCCCGGCACATACGCGTTATGCTGCGCCGCGATGAAAGTCGGGTAGTCGTCGGTCACCACCATCGCCGCATCGCCGGCCAGCTCATAGACCACCCGATTATCGTCCGCCCGCCGCTTCCGCAAATAGAAGCAGTACCCCACGCCCAACTCCGCCAGCCGCCTCTGCTGCTCCGCCACCCCCTCCAGCACAAACGTGTGCATCCGGTCGTTCGCCTCCCGGTAAGTGCACGTCAGCCCCTCATACACCAGCAGCGGCAGCCGCAGTTCATTCGCCTTCTCCGCCGCATACGCCAACGCGTGGTTACTGTCCGTGCGCCGGTTCATCTGACACCAGTACAAGACATACTTCGCGCCCGGTCGTGGCGCGGCATCATTTAGCGGTCGTATCCGAAGATCCACAGGTACCTCTTTGTAGGATGACATCGCTCTACGGACGGCTACAATATTGTATAGATGCGCCTTTGGAATCGTGCCAAACTTCTGGCCGCCTACCTCGGGCGCCGCACGCGGGTTAACGCGTTGCCTGTTGAATATATAGTGGAAACCACGGCCAAGTGCAACCTCTATTGCCCCATGTGCCCGCGCGAAACGCACAAGCAGCCCAAAGAGGACATGGCCGATTCCGTCTACACGCGCCTCGTTGAAGCCGCCGGCACCTCCGCCGAACACATGATGTTAATCGGTCTCGGCGAGCCTCTCCTCGATCCCAAAATCTTCGACCGCATCGCCTTCTGCGATCAGCACAAAGTCTTCACCCTCCTCTCCACCAACGGCACGCTCCTCGATAAAACCGCCACCGAGCGCCTCCTCGATACCAACCTCGAACACATCACCCTCAGCTTCGATGGCTCCACCAAAGAGAGCTTCGAGTTCTACCGCAAAGGCGCCAAATTCGAAAAGGTGCGGGACAACTTCGTCCACTTCGCCCGCCGCAAACAAGAGCGCCGCTCGAAAATGCAGGTCGTCGTCCAGATGGTGCGCATGGAGCGCAACTGGGACGAAGTCGAAGAGTTCTCCCGCTTCTGGCGCGCCGTCCCCGGGGTCGATGAAGTGCGCGTCAAGGCCGACGAAACAGACCTCATGCGCCCCGATGCCGCCCACGCCCCGCAGGACTGGCAACACCCCTGCCATTACCTCTGGCGCGGCGCCATGTACGTCAAGCACAACGGCGATATCTACCCCTGCTGCCAAAGCTACAATCTCGGCGGCGCGCCTGTCGGCAACATCGGCCAGTCCCCGTTGCCGGAAATCTTCAACTCCACCGCCATGATCGAAATGCGCCAGGCCCACGTCTCCGGCCGCGCCGGCGATATCCCCGTCTGCGCCAACTGCCGCACCGCCATTCCCCATCCCATCCTCGTCGCCGGCAGCCTCCTCTTCCATGGCCGCACCGTGCGCAAACTCCTGCCCTGGGTCGAACGCCTCGCCTACTTCGGCCGCTGGTCCGGCCTCCTCCGTCCGGTCGACGATCAACGTCGTCCCAACCCCGGTCTCGTAAACATCCAACCCAAATAAAAACGGCGCGGCAGCCCGAAGGCCCCGCGCCGTTTTTGTTCGCCAGTCAGGTCTATTGGAAGGTCACCGTTTTCTGCGTGGTCGATTGATACGTGAACACGCCGACATCCACTCCCCGCGCCGTGAAGCGGGACGGTTCGCCCGTTACACCCACGCCCAGGAACCCGGTCGGTACACCCTGCACAACACTACTCGCCGGCATGCCCAGCATGATCGCCGAAGGCACGACCAGCCGCGATGCGCTGCCGCGCTCCAGGCAGTAGAATGACGCACCCACGCGCGCTGTCTGGTCGAACGAAATGCCATTGATGAACACGTAGTCGTTGGCGCCCGCGCCCGTCCACGTCACCGTCAAATCGCTCGCCCGGTTCACTGAAGTGGTGGCCGCTTCGTTCGTCCAGCTGAAGTTGCCGGGGATCGTCAGGTTCGACGTAAACCCGCCCACGTCCACGCCGCCCGTACCGTTGTTGGTTGAATACGATCCGGCAGTCAGGTAGCTCCCGGAGCCGCCGCCAGGCAATCCCGGAATCCCGCCGGGCAATCCAGGAATGCCACCAGGTAGCCCAGGAATCCCACCTCCCGTCGACGACCCCAGCGTCGCACTATAGAAGCCGCCCTGGCCCTTCGTGATCTGTTTGGCGCCATTCGGACCCGTTACGTTGATCACACTGCCCGCGTCCAACACGCGCGGTTGAATCGGGTCGGTGGGGGTACCGCTCGTCCCATTAATTGTGAACAACGTGCAAGCGCCCACCGTCACCGCGGTGCCGCCGTTCCCGCGCGACGCCACCAACTGCGAACCGTCGTAAGAAACGAACGATCCCGAGCCGATTTCCGACGTCTGGTCGAGCGTAACACCCAACGCCGAGATCTTCGAATTAACCCGCGTCAGCGACACGCTGCCCACATTCAACTTGCCCGTCGCGTTCGCCGTGTTCAACTCATTCGACGTGTAGCCGAACGGATCCGAACACGTGCCGCCCGTCGGCGCCACCGCGATCGACGTGTAGTTGCTCACGCTGTTGCCGTTCTTCACCACCAGCGGCACATAGCAACCCTGCACACCGCCCGGCACTTCAAACACAATCTGGTCGATCCCGGCGCAGCAGCCCGAACGGCCTTTATACAGCACGTTCGCCCGCCGCCCGGCCACCAGCACTTCAATCGACTGATTCAAATCGCCCACCGGCGGCGCACCGCGGTCGGAACCCGCAATCGGTCCCAATCCCGTGCCCCACAGAATCATCGCCTGCCCCGGCCGCGCCGAGTTCAGAATCGTGTTCACCGGCCGGTCGCTCTCCGAATTCACGTTCTGCACCACCGCCGGCCCGCTGCCGCCCTGGTTGATCGTGAAGATACCAAGCTAGCTCGCCACCACCGTCACCGGGATCGGCGCGCTCGTCTGCCCGTTGTAGGTCACTGTAATCGTGCCGCTCCCGGTCGGCGTGTTCGAAGGAACAATCGCGCCCACCTGCGTCGCAACCGCATACACCATCACCAGGTCGCTCGATTGTCCGGCTACCGTGATCTTGGCCGACGTCCCGCCAAGCTCAGTCGGCAACGGAAACGAACCGGCCTGCGCAATCGCCGCCGGGCCAATGTTCCGTCCGAAAATCGCAATCATGCCGCCCTGCGCCAGCCCTGCGTTTGGCAGGCCCCGCACAATGTAGCTGGCTGTGTTTAACGCCCCCGTCACGGCGGGCTGTGCAATCGCAATCATTCCGAATGCGGCTGCGAAGAAAATGCTCCGAGTTATTGTTTTCATTACCCTATTCCTTAATCGTTGTCGGAATCCCCAGCGCCTTCATCTTCTTGTACAGATGGCTGCGCTCCAGGCCCAACAACTCCGCGGCGCGGCTGATGTTGCCGCGCGCCTCCTCCAATTTCTTCGTTATATACTCTCGCTCGGCCGCCTCACGGACCTCCTGCAGGCTGGAAAACTGCGGCATTTCCGTGTCGAATACGGACCGGCGGGATGGGTTGATTGGTATGTGACGCGCATCGATCCGAATCTGCGGATTCATGATCACAATGCGTTCAATTAAATTTCGAAGCTCCCGCACGTTCCCAGGCCAATAATAATCCTCCAGCATCTTCATGGCCTCGTGCGAAAACTCTTTGCGCTTCCGTCCGTACGCGGACGTGAACTCGTTCATGAAATGTTCGGCCAATAGGCCGATGTCTTCCCGTCTGTCCCGCAACGGCGGCACGTGAAACGGAATCACATTCAACCGGTAGAACAGGTCCTCCCGGAAGTTTCCACGTTCAATCTCTTCTTCTAAATTTTTGTTCGTCGCCGCCACCACGCGCGCGTCCACCTTGATCGACTCGCTCGCCCCCAACGGCGCAAACCGCTGCTCGTCCAACGCCCGCAGCACCTTCGCCTGCGTCTTCAAACTCATGTCCCCAACCTCGTCCAGAAACAGCGTCCCCCCGTCGGCCTTCCGCAGCTTCCCGGTCTTGTCCTCCTGCGCCCCCGCAAACGATCCCTTCACGTGCCCGAACAGTTCGCTCTCAATCAAATCGTCCGGAATCGCCGCGCAGTTCACCTCCACAAACGCTTCCTTCGCCCGCAAACTCATCGCGTGAATCGCGTGCGCCACCAACTCTTTCCCCGTGCCCGATTCCCCGTAAATCAGCACCCGCCCGTTCGTCGCCGCCATCAGCCCCAACTGCTGCCGCAACGCCTTCATCGGCACGCTCTCGCCCACAATCGGATAGTGCTCGGGCCCGCCCGCGCCCAACCGGTCCAGCTCCAACGCCATCCGCCTCTGCGCAATTGCGTTCTTCACCACCAGCAAAACTTTGTCGATCGTCAGCGGCTTTTCAATGAAGTCAAACGCCCCCATCCGCGTCGCCCGCAACGCCGTCTCAATGTTGCCGTGCCCGGAGATCATCACCACCGCCGGCCGCTCGTCGCCCAGCCGCTCCTGGATCCGGTTCAGTACTTCCATCCCGTCCATCCCCGGCAACCACACGTCCAGCAACACACAGTCGAACGATTCCGTTTCCAACTGCGCCAGCCCCGCCTCGCCATCGGCAACCGCCACGACGCTATACCCCTCGTCCTCCAACACCGCGCTCAGCGATGTCCGGATTCCCGGCTCGTCATCCACCAGCAAAATTCGCCGCGCCTTCATACCCGCACCTCGGTACCCATCATCGTCTCCACCGCCGCCGGCACTTCAATCGTGAACCGCGCGCCCGTCGGCGTATTATCTTCCACGCGAATTTGCGCGCCGTGGTCGGTCAAAATATGCGCAACAATCGCCAGGCCCAACCCCGTCCCTCGTTCTTTTGTCGAAAAATAAGGCAAAAACAGCTTCTCCCGGTCCTCCGGCGTAATGCCCGTCCCCGAATCAGCCACAACTAGCTCCACGGTGTCCGGCGTCGGCGCCTGCGTCCGGATCGACAGGTGCCGCCACGGCACTTCCTTCATCGCCTCCGCCGCGTTGTCGATCAGGTTCACCACCACCCGCTTAAACTGCTCCCGGTCCAGGTTCACCACCGGCAGCCCCTCGCCCAACGATTTGTGGATCGTAATCCCCTCCAGCCGCCCGCTGAACACCGCCAGCGCCGACTCCACCACATCGTTCAAATCCGATGGCTGCGGCTGCGCCGCCGGGAACCGCGCGAACTGCGAGAACTCATCCACCAGCGATTTCACGCTCCCCACTTCTTCCTGAATAATCCGCGTGCAATCCCGTACAATCCGCGCAAACTCGGGCGTCGTCGCGGTCCGCTCCAGGTGTCGCGCAATCCTCTCG
>CAMATG010000469.1 GCA_945860645.1 Candidatus Sulfopaludibacter sp. SbA3
AGTCCGTAATTTGGCAATCCCCCTAGCCCCCGCGCCCAACCGACCCATCCCCAGATTCCCCTGGGAGCCGGGCTACCGGGGAAGCCCGTAATTTAGGAATCCCCCGAGCCTGCGCGAACCGAGGTTTCTAGCTACAATGACAACTTGTACAAGGATCTCCGCATTACGGTGATCATCCCCTGCCTCAACGAGGAACAGGGGATTGAAAAAGTGCTCCGTCGAATGCCCCCGTTCGTTGATGACGTCATCGTTGTCGACAACGGCTCCACCGACCGCACCGCCGATGTCGCACAATCGTACGGCGCCCGCGTCATCCGCGAAAACGTCCGCGGCTACGGCCGCGCCTACAAACGCGGGTTTGCCGACGCCACCGGCGACGTCATCATCACCCTCGATGGCGACCACAGCTACCCGCCGGACGCGATTTCGTATCTTCTCGAAGCCTACCTCCACCTCCAGGTGGACTTCCTCAACGCCTCCCGATTCCCCGTTCGCGACAGCGAAGCGATGAGTTTTAAGCACAAATTCGGCAATTTTGTCCTCTCCCTGGCCATGAGCCTGCTCTACTTCCGCTGGGTCCGGGACTCTCAGTCGGGCATGTGGGTCTTCAAACGGTCTATCCTCGACGGCTTCAATCTGGAGAGCGATGGCATGGCCTTCAGCGAGGAAATCAAGATCGAAGCGCTCCGCAGTTCAAACGTTCGTTTTGCCGAACTGTCCATTTTATACACCTCAAGACTGGGTGAAATTAAGCTAAATCCGTGGCGAGATGGCTTTTTTAACCTCTATTTTCTCGTCAAAAAACGGTTCTCCGCGCGCCGCAGGTAGCCCTTTCCATGCCCCAGGTGACGGCAATCCTCCCGACGTACGGTCACCCCGATTTGACCCTCTCGGCCATCGCCCGCCTCCGGGAACAGTCCGCACCCCCGGCCGAGATCATCGTCGTAGATGACGGCGCCACCACGCCCTTCGCCCCTCCCCCCGGCGTCCACCTGCTCCGGCACGACACGAATCGGGGATTTGCGGCGGCCGTGAACACCGGAGTCCGGGCTGCCCGGACCGATCTCGTCGCGATCCTCAATAACGACGTCACCCTCGCCCCGGACTGGCTGGAGCGGCTGGCATCGGTAATTTCTTCGCAAACCGTTGATTTTGCATGTGGCAAACTTTACCGGCCCGATGGCCTCATCGATGGCACATTCGACCTCCTCTGCCGCGGGGGGCTGGCATGGCGTGCCGGCAATGGCCGCCCCGATGGCCCGCTCTGGTCTACTCCGCAACGGATACTGTTTACGTCATACACAGCAGTCGTCGCCAAGCGGGACGCGGTGGCGCTCGACGAAACCTACCACTCCTACTACGAAGACGTGGAATGGAGCCTCCGCGCCGCTATCGATAACCAAACAGGATACTTCGACCCCTCCGCCACCGGCGTCCACACGGGCAGCGCCACCGCCGGCGCATGGAGCGCCTACTCCACCCGCCAACTCCTCCGGAACCACCGCCGTCTGGCCCGCCAATATCTGCTGCCCGAATACCAACGGGAATACCGGATCGCCCGCACCCTCCTCCGAGCCCACTGTCTGAACCACGGCCAGTGGCCCGACGTACCCACCGAATCCATCCCCGCGAAAGCCGTCGACCGCAAACGGCTAGCCGAACTGCTCACCGCTTCCGAGAACCAACTCCGTCAACTCCAGGCCGAATCGACCCCCGATCGGCTCTGGCGCTGGTACTTCCGGCTGACCATATGACACCGCCGACCGCTCTTTTTGTCACATATAACTCGGCGGAGTTCATCGGCGCGGCCGTGGAATCCTGCTTACGGCAACACCTTCCTGTTGTGGTGGTCGATAACGCTTCCACCGATGGCACCACGGCGGTCATCCCGAAAGATCCGAATGTCCGCGTCATCGCCAACTCCCAAAACCTCGGATTCGCCGGCGCGGTGAACCAGGCCGTGCGGGAACACCCGACCGAACTCTACCTTTTACTCAATCCGGACATCCAACTCCAGAATGCAATCGGGCCATTAGTCGACGCATTGGGTGCAAATCGACACAATGCCGCTACCGCCTTGCTGACGAATCCAGACGGCACGCCGCAAAAAGGCTTTAGTTTTCGCCGTTTTCCTACAGCTGTAACATTGGCATTTGAAGTGCTTGGGATAAACCGGATCTGGCCGGGCAATCCGGTCAACCGGTGGTACCGCTGTCTGGATGTCGACCCGCTGCAACCGCAGGTCGTCGAACAGCCAGCGGGAGCTTGTTTCCTCTTCCGCCGCGTTGATTGGGAGCGTCTGGGTGGGTTCGACGAAGGGTTCTATCCGGTCTGGTTTGAAGACGTCGATTTCTGCCGGCGCCTGTCTTCGGCAGGTGGCACGATCTGGTTTTGTCCTTCGGTACGTGTCGTACATTTTGGTGGGCATTCTGTTCAAAAGATTGACCTTGGATGCCGTCAAAGGGTCTGGTATGGTAGTCTGCTTAGGTACGCTGCGAAGCATTTTCGTCCCTTGTCGAGGCGGATTTTAGCGGCTACAGTATCGCTCGCAGTAGTTCCCCGAATCCTGATTAGCAGGGGTGGGGAATCAGTTCAATCAAAAATTCAATCCATCAAATACATCTGGAGATTGGCATGGAGATGCTTCCAGACCGGCGGTTCGACGGAGGATACGCCGGGTGGGAAGCACGACGAACCAGGAATGCCGTAACTGCTTTCTGGCCATGTTCGATCTTACAACTCATTCATGTCCCAACTCGATTTTGTCTCCGTCACCTTGGTGACCTACAACAGTGGGCGCTTCATTAAGAAGTGCCTGGAATCGGTGCTGGCGCAAAAGTATCCGGATCTTGAATTGATCGTAATCGACAATGCCTCCACAGATGGGACCGTAGACATCCTGGAGCAGTTCGACGGACGCTGCCGCATCGTTTACAACGATGAGAACTGTGGTTTTGCCGCCGCGCAGAACCAGGCGATCGCCATGTCCCGCGGCGAATGGGTGCTGACCCTCAATCCCGACGTTCTTTTGATGCCGGGGTTCATCCAGCAACTTGTAGAAGCCGGCCAGCTCCACCCCCGCGTCGGTGCGGTGTGCGGCAAGCTGCTGACCATCAAGTCCACCTTCGAGCTGCCCGACAAAGCCGTTATCGACTCTACCGGCATGTACTTCACCCCCATGTTGCGCCACCTGGACCGCGGAAGCCAACAACCGGATGGCGGGGAATACTCGAATTTCGAATACGTGTTTGGCGCCACCGCGGCCGCCGCGCTTTATCGCCGCGAGATGATCGACGACGTCGCGCTGAAGGGCGAGTTCTTCGACAACGACTTTTTCGTCTATCGAGAAGATGCCGACGTGGCCTGGCGGCACCAGCTCCTGGGTTGGCGTTGCCTTTATACGCCCTTCGCCCGCGCCTACCACGTTCGCAATGTGTTGCCCGGCAACCGCCGCGCGCTGCCGCCGGAAATCAACATGCACTCGGTGAAGAACCGCTTCCTGATGCGCATCAAGAACATGACGTGGGATCTGTACCGCCGGAACTGGTTCTCCATCACCACCCGGGACCTGGTTGTCATCGGCGCCTGCATCGTCCGGGAGCACAGTTCGCTGAAGGCATTCTGGAAAGTGGCGCTCTCCTGGCGCAGCGTTCGGGAAAAGCGCGCGGAGATCATGCGCCGCCGCAAAGTCACCGACGAGTACATGGCGTCGTGGTTCCACGCGCAACCGGTCAGCCGGCCCGCGCCGAAACCTTCGCCCCGTGTGCTGGCAAGGCTGAAGGCCGCCCGCGGCTAAGCTTCCATGCGCATTGCCATTCTGGGCACGCGCGGAATCCCGGCCCGCTACGGCGGTTTTGAGACTTTCGCGGAGGAGTTGGGTAAACGGCTGGCCGAGCGCGGCCACGACGTCACCATCTATTGCCGCGAACGCCACCCCACCCCTAGCTATCTGGGTGTCCGGCTCGTCTACCTGCCCACCATCCGTCACAAGTACGCCGACACGCTGGCGCATACCTTGATTTCCACCCTGCATGCCGTCACCCAGGGTTATGACATGATCCTCTGCTGCAACGCCGCCAACGCCATCTTTTGCTGGCTGCCCCGGCTGTTCGGCACGCCCGTTGCCCTGAACGTCGATGGCCTGGAGCGGAATCGCAAAAAATGGAACAAGCTGGCGAAGGCCTGGTACCTGCTCTCCGAGCGACTCTCCACCTTCTGCCCGACCCACGCCGTTTCCGACGCCGTTGCCATCAAAGCGTACTATAAGGAACGCTACAACTGCGAAACCACCTTCATCTCCTACGGCGCCGAGCAGGGGAAGCTGGCGACCAAGGTGGTCCTCGATGAACTCGGCCTGGAGCCCTTACGCTATTTCCTCTACGTTTCGCGCTGGGAACCGGAAAATAACGCCCTCCTCGTCCGGGAGTCCTTCGAGCAGGTGGACACCCCGCTCCGTCTGGCCCTGATCGGGGACGCCCCCTACGCGCCGGAGTACATCGCCCGCGTCCGCGATACGAAAGACCCGCGCATCGCAATGCCCGGGTACGTCTTCGGCCAGGGCTACAAGGAGTTGGGTTCCCACTGCTTTGCTTACATCCACGCCACCGAAGTCGGCGGCACGCATCCGGCGCTGATCGAAGCCATGGGCCGGGGCGCGCTGGTTCTGTATCTGGATACCATTGAAAACAGGGAAGTTGCCGGAGACTGTGGGCTCGCCTTCACGGCGGAGACGTTGCCGGCCGTCCTCCGACAGGCTATCGATCTACCGGACGCCGAACGCTTCCGCCTCCAGAACGCCGCCATGACCCGGGTGCAAGACCGCTACAGCTGGGACGCGATCACCACGCAATACGAACGACTGTTTGAAACCCTGCGCGGTTGAGCGACGATCCGGGCCGCAAGCCGCCTGCCGTCCGAATCCCCGTTCCTTCTAAATCAAACGACCGAATAAAAAAGCGCCGGTAGAGCCCCAAAAGGGCCCCACCGGCGCCGTCGGCTCTGACGATCTGTCCGTCCTAGATCTTCAATCCCGAAGGACCGAGAGGTCCGAGCACGAACGCCTTCGGGGTGTAGGACAGCGCGCCCGGCCCGGTCTGGGTAAACGAAACAGTCACCAATGAGGTCACTCCCGGCGGCATGCTGATACTCAACTGCCTATAGTAGCTTCCCGCGGGTGCCACGCACTGAGTGGTACCGGTGGGCCCGCTCAACGCAAAGACGCTCGTGGCGTTGAGCCCGGAGAACACGAGTTGCAGGAACTCCAATGTCCGGTTGCTGTTATTCCTGACGCTGATCTGCTGCGTGGTCACCCCGGTCACCCGGTTCAATCGCGCTCCGCCAACGGTAATCGTCATCAGCGCCGTCACGTCCTCCGCCGTGTTGGTCAGAAAGTTGGCGGTGATGGACTTGTTGCCCGTCACATCCAGCAGGAACGGATTCGAGGTCCCGCTGGCATCGCCGGACCACCGGTCAAACGTCCAGCAACCTCCAATCGGGTAGGCGGAGAACTGTGTAGGCCCGAAAAAGCTGCCAATATCCGGCGAAACCACAC
>CAMATG010000470.1 GCA_945860645.1 Candidatus Sulfopaludibacter sp. SbA3
AGGGCGGTAACAGGAAAGCGCTTTCCTGTTACCGCCCGGTACAGCATCGAACTTACTACTCAGTTACTTAGTGGCATCCAGAACAGGATTTACGATTACAACTTACACGAATCTTCGCGGAGGTCAAATAGCACCACCGGGAAGCCTGAACCTGAAATGCCGGAAGAAATAGTCAGTCACACCTCCTGCGCGATGGATGTAGGACCCCGGAGAGCGGGGCACGTACGTCAATTACCAGTGAACTAACGGAAACAGCAGCCGATCAGCGATGGGCACGAACATACTGCATTGATCAGACAATCGCGGAAAAAGAACGAGGACAGGAGCTTAATCGCAGGCTAAGGCTCCAATTGTCCCTCTGAATACACAAACTACGAAACGAAGGACTTGCGGTCTGGAGGCCACTTGGCACCTCCACGGTTCTAATCGACGTGCTGCTTCTTTTAAATTACATGAATTGATCAGGGTGCGCAAGTGATTTTGTGAGGGCTATTGATTTGTAACTCAGGCAACGGAGAGATGAATTCACGAAGCATTCGCGGGGGCTTCATGGAGTGTTCATTTTGCACCGTTAACCTTCGTACCATGCGGACTCATGGATGGGCTTTGTTGTTTGGGTTGGCTGGCTCGCTGATGGGGCAATGCCGGCTGGATGTGACGGTGGAGGATGCCACCGGAGGGCGGATTGGCGGCGCGGTTGTGCGACTGGCTGACCCCCTCACGAACCGGATGCTTTCGGCGCCGACATCGGAGGAGGGGCTGGCGCGATTTGCGTCGGCGCCTTGTGGCGCGGTGCAGTTGGCGGCCCAGTTTGGCGGATTTGACGAAGCCAGGGAGACGGTTCGGCTGGCGGCGGGCGTGCTGGGGCAGTTGAAAGTTGTTTTGCGGACGACGGGGCTGGCGGAGCGGATTCAGGTGACGGAGGGCGTGGACCTGCTGCAGACGGCGCGGGCGACGCAATCGGTGTCGCTGGGGGCGACGCAGATCCAGACGCTGCCGACTGCGTCGCGGAACTACACGCATTTGATTGTGACGGAGGCGGGGGTGAGCGCGCCGCTGCCGGACCGGACGGGGAAGGGGATGAACCTGGCGACGTCGCCGGGCGGGCAGGGGGATGACGGGTCGCAGTCGTTGAACCCGAGCGTGAACGGGGCGCGGCCGACGAACAATTCGGTGTCGATCAATGGGCTTGATACGACGAACATGATGAACGCCAATGGGAGTCTGGGGAACAACCTGAGCGTGCCGCTGGATGCGCTGGAAGTGGTGGAGGTGCAGACGGCGCTGTTTTCGGCGGCGACGGGGCGGAACGGCGGCGGGAATATTCAGATGATCACGCGGAGCGGGACGAACGCGTTTCATGGGTCGGCGTACCACTTCTTGCAGAACGAGAAGTTCAACGCGAATGAGTTCTTTTTGAACCGGGCGGGAACGCGGCGGCCGCAGTTCCGGCGGAACGAGACGGGTGTGACGTTTGGCGGGCCGATCCGGAAGAACCAGACGTTCTTCTTTGGGTCGGTGCAGCGGACGGACTTTATGTCGGGGTATGCGGCGAAGGCGATTGCGCGGACGGGCGTGCCGGATGGGTTGAACTTTGAGAACCGGACGGCCGCCAATATTGCCGATGTGGCGAACCGGTGGATGGCGTCGGGGGCGCGGGATAATCCGCAGTTCCGGGCGAACTTTCTGACGGCGTTGCGGGCGTTTCCGGCGGACCAGATACCGGGGTTGGAACGGAAGTTTTTCAGTGATGTGAGTACGCTGCAGTTCCGGACGTTGACGCCTTCCGATATTCATCCGGTGGCGTTGAACATGTTGAACGTGAAGCGGAACGGGAGCCTGCTGTTGCCGTCGGTGAACGACACGATGCAGCTGTTGCCGGGGACGGCGAGTTTTGGCGCCGAGCGGGCGCTGGTGCAGGTGTTTCCGACGTTCTTCCGGGGGTGGTCCGGGAACGGAACGATTGAACACAACTTTTCGCCGACGCACCGGATGCGGCTGAACTACATCAACTCGACGCAGTATGTGGAGGAGGCGTTTCCTTGGGCGGCTTCTTCGGTGTCGCCGACGCAGGGGCAGACGCCGTCGTATACGGCCTCGCTGAGCGACGTGCGGACGTTCGGGCCGCAATGGGTGAACGATTTCCGGGGTGGTTTCTTTGAGTTGTATAACACCCGGATTTCGAAGTACAAGGACATTTTCAACTCGACGCTGGGGATCAACAATCCGATTGAAAAGGCGATTGGCGGGTTGGCGTCGCTGATGCCGACGGTGGACATTTCGACGCAGTTGACGGGCGCCGGGATTGGGAACGCGTGGGATTTCTATGACCGGCAGCGGGTGATCAACGTGGCCGATACGTTGTCGTTCAACACGGCGAAGCACACGCTGCAGATGGGCGGGGAATTGCGACGGCCGACGATTAAGGGCGAGTATATGGCGCGCACGAATGGCGACCTGGACTACAACAACTGGGTGCTGTTTTTTACGGGGCACGGAGCATCGGGGGGCGGGTCCGACCTGGACCAGGGCGACACGCGGCGGCACTTCAAGATGCGCGATTACGGGTTCTTTGTGCAGGACGACTGGCGGGTGCGGCGCGGGCTGACGCTGAATTTGGGAGTGCGCTGGGATTACTATGGCAACCCGTCGGACGCCGATGGGCGGATTGGGAATTTCTACAACAAAGAGACGGCGGCGCGGATGGGGTTGGAGCCGGGTTTCTATGTGGCCGAAAATAGCGTGTTTTTCCAGCCGAATTTTGATCCGATCAAGCTGGGCCTGGTGTTGGCGCCGGGAACGCCGTGGGACCTGAAGAGCGTGCGGAAGTCGCCGACGGCGTCGACGCTGCTGGACGATAGGAACAACCTGGCACCGCGTATCGGGTTGGCGTGGCAGCCGCAGAAGTTCAACAAGCTGGTGGTGCGGGCGGGGTACGGGATCTTCTACGAACGGCCGTCGGGCGCGATTAAGGGCGACCTGCAGTTGACGCCGCCTTTCTTCTTTTTCGCCAATGTGCCGTCACCGGTGGACATGGCGAATCCGTATCCGTCACTGAACGTGAATCCGTTCCAGATTCCGGTGAATGTGACGATTGCCAGGAACGCGACGGGATCGCCGAGTTGGCGGCGGGCGGATGGGAGCGCGTTTCCGGCGACCGAGCCGTTTGGCGCGAAGAACATGACGTTCATCGACCCGTTCATCCGGACGCCGTATGTGCAGCAGTGGACGTTTAACACGCAGTTTGAACCGATGCGGGGAAGTCTCTTAGACGTGCGGTATGTGGGTACGCGGGGCGTGAAACTGATGGGGCGTGTGAACATGACGCAGCCGCAGGATCCGCGTGTGAAGCCGGTGAATGGGTTTACGGATATTTATACGACGACGGGGGCGCTGATCAATCCGGACTTCTTTGTGGACCCGCAGTATCTGGGGTTGAGCCGGAGTGGCGGATTCCGGTACCGGAGCAACTGGGGCTCGTCGAGCTACCATGCGCTGCAGGCGAACTTCCGGCGGCGGATGGGGAAATTTGTGACGGGGAACTTCGGGTATACGTGGCAGAAATCGATCGATACGGTTTCGAGCGACAACGCGGTGATCGAGCATGATGCCACGCGTATTGCCAATAATCGCGGGCCTTCGAGCTTCGACCGTACGCACCGGTTCACGGCGGCGTATGTGGTGGAGATTCCGAATCCGTTTGGGAGCAAGAAGGGCTTCCGTTCGGCGTCGATGGCGGGGTGGACGGTGAGCGGGATGACGACGATGCAATCGGGTTCGCCGTTTTCGGTGTTTGGCGCTTCGACGCGGAATGCGATGTTCTCGCAGCCGTCGGCGGCGCGGTTGGACTTTGCGCCGGGCAAGAACATTAACGATGCGCGGCTGAGCGGGCGGGTGCAGGACCGGCTGGACGCGTTCTACAACGTGGGTGCCTTCACGGATTCGCTGGACCGTTGGGGGAACACGGGGCGGAGCATTCTGCGCGGACCGGCGCAGGTGCAGCACGACTTTGTGATCTCCAAGTGGACCCGGCTGAAGGAGCAGCTGGGAGTGGAACTGCGGTTTGAGCTCTACAACGCGTTCAACCAGACGACGTTTTCGAATCCGGCGAGCACGTTCGCGGCGGCCGGGCCGGGGACGGCGGGGCGGATTACGTCGACGATCGGCGGACCGCGGACGATGCAGACCGGGATGCGGGTGCGATGGTAGGCGGACCCGGGGATTGCGTATACTAGCCCGGGAATGCGCATACAATTCATTGCGGTAGTTGGGATGGTGGCGTCGCTGCCTTTTTGGGCGGCGGCGCTGCCGGAGACGAAGCCGGAGCAGGTGGGGATTTCCACCGAACGGTTGCACCGGGTACGAGAGACGATGCAGCGGCATATTGCCGAGCACAACATTATGGGGGCGGTGACGCTGGTGACGCGGAAGGGGCGCGTGGTACACCACGAGGCGCACGGGGAGATGGACAAGAATGCGATGTTCCGCATCTGGTCCATGTCGAAGCCGGTGGCGGCGACGGCGATTCTGATGTTGATGGAGGATGGGAAGGTTCGGCTGAACGACCCCGTTTCGAAGTTCATTCCGGAGTTCAAGGGGATGCAGGTGGCGCTGGATACGGGCCGGAGCGAACGGCAGGTGGAGAACGGGACGCCGATCTATACCGCCGTTAAGGCGACGCGGGAGATTACGGTACAGGATCTTTTGACGCACGTTTCCGGGTTGGGCAGCGGGCCGTTGAGCGGGTCGGCCGTGGCGAAAATCCCGAACGCGCTGGCGGGGAAATTGAGCGATTCGATTCCGAAACTGGGCGGGACGGTGCTGGAGTTCCAGCCGGGTTCGCGGTGGGCATATAGCGCGCTGGCGGCGTTCGACACGTTGGGACGGATTGTGGAAGTTACTTCGGGGCAGACGTTTGGCGCGTTTCTGCAGAAGCGGCTGTTTGATCCGCTGGGAATGAAGGAGACGACGTTTCATCCGACGGCGGAGCAGCTGGCGCGGGTGGCGAAGACGTATCACCGGGACGGCGCCAAGATGACGGCGTTGACGGAGAAGAACCGGATGCTGAATTTGTACGGGAAAGAGTATGAATCGGGCGGGGGCGGGCTGTATTCAACGGCGGCCGATTATGCGCTGTTCGCGCAGATGCTGGCCGATGGCGGGCAGGGGAACGGGAAGCGACTGCTGAGCCCGAAGACGGTGGAGATGATGGCGTCGGCCTTTGTGCCGGACACGATGCCGGGGCGGCAGCCGGGGCGGGCGTTCGGGTTGAGCGTGATTGTGATCAATGATCCGGTGGCGGCGGGATATCGCGTGGGGAAGGGGTCGTATGGCTGGGACGGCGCGTTCGGCACGCACTTTTGGATTGACCCGGTGGAGAAGATTGTGGGCGTGATGATGATCCAGGTGGACAATTCGACGCGGCAGTTGGACCGGGACTTTGAGAGCGCGGTGTTTCAGGCGATTGTGGAGTAAACAGCAAACGGCCGCCGCGGGGTACGCGGCGGCCGGTTGGGTTGGTTGGGTTGTTGGTTAGAACTGGTAGCGGA
>CAMATG010000471.1 GCA_945860645.1 Candidatus Sulfopaludibacter sp. SbA3
GGTGGCGCTGGGGAGGGTGTTCGGCCGGCGGTGCCAGGTTTCGTGAGCCAGGATGGCGAAGGCTACTGCTTCCTTGGCTTCGGCGGGCAGGCCGTAGTCGTCGGTGGTCTGTACAAGTGTTTTGGGAAGTAATCCCCGCAGATGGTTCATAATATGCGGGTTGTTCGTCCCACCACCGGCCGCGATCAGCTCGTCCGGGGCGCTCGCGCGAATGGCTTCATAGATCGTCACCGGGGTTAGCAACGTGACGGTCGCGATCAGGTCGTAGAGGTCGATCTGGGTCGCCAGTAGTTGCGCGATGAACTCACGGCCAAACTGCTCCCGCCCGCAGGACTTGGGCGCCTTGCGCTTGTAGTATTTATTCGCCAGCAACGCTTTCAGCAGCGCCTGATTCGGCTTTCCCTTCGCCGCTAAGTGCCCGTCTTTGTCATAGTTTCGCTTGCCTTTGCTAATAATCCAGGCGAGCTGATCGATGATCATATTTCCGGGACCTGTGTCAAAAGCCACGACCTTCTCCGGGGGGCAGCCAGCGGGGAGCAATGTTACATTCGCTATTCCACCGATGTTCAACAAAACACGGTTCTTCTTCGCACTGCGGTAGAGGAGGTAGTCGACAAACGGCACCAACGGCGCGCCCTGGCCACCGGCAGCGATGTCGCGCGGCCGGAAGTTGCTTACCACTGGGCACGCCGTGCGCTCCGCCAGCACCTGAGCCTCGCCCAATTGCATCGTGCAGCCAGGACCATGAAACACAGTTTGCCCATGGCAGCCAATCAGTTGCGGTTTATTCTTCAAGCGAAGGATTGCCTTTGCGTACTGCTCCCCCAGCTCAAAGTTCAGCCGGGCGATCTCGCCGGTATGGGCCTCCGCATTCGAAACGGCCAGGATCCGCTCCCGCAGCTTCTTGGGGTACGGGACGGTAGCGAATTCGAGCAGATCCCACTTGGCGCCGCGCCGGTTCACGGCTGCGACCGTGATGCCATCAAGCGACGTCCCGCTCATGATGCCAGCGACGATCATGACCCCAACTCCTTCTGCAGTTCGGCCAATAGTTGCAACGCTTCAATGGGCCTAAGTTCATCCAGTTTCAAGCTTCTGATGCGGTCGGCGATGTTGCCGTTTACCGGCTCGAACAACCGGATCTGCATGGGGCCGGCCGGCTCGGGGCTCGGGTGGTGGGAGGAGACGTTGACGACGGTCTGCTCGGCCTCCTCGTGGAGGGCGAGAATTTCGCGGGCACGTTCGATGACAGTCATCGGCAGAGCGGCAAGTCGCGCTACTTCAATACCATAGCTGCGATCAGCGGCGCCGGGTAGCACCTTGCGGAGGAAAATGATCTGGTCGCCGGCTTCCTTCACGGCCACATGGAGATTACGGACGCCGGGGAGCCGCTCGGCCAGCTCGGTGAGTTCGTGATAGTGGGTGGCAAACAGGGTGCGGGCACCGATGCGCTCGTGGATGAACTCGACCACAGCCCAGGCCAGCGCGAGACCATCGTAGGTGGCCGTACCTCGACCGATTTCATCCAGTATTATCATACTGTTACGTGTTGCAGTATTAAGAATCACTGCAGTTTCCGTCATCTCGACCATGAAGGTGGATCGACCGCGGGCGAGGTTGTCCGAGGCCCCGATGCGGGTGAAAACGCGGTCGACAATGGGCAGCGCGGCGTCATCGGCCGGGACAAAGGAGCCCATTTGGGCCAGGATGCTCATCAAAGCGGCCTGGCGGAGGTAGGTGGATTTACCGCCCATGTTGGGGCCGGTGATGATTCCAAGGAACTTACCGGCGCCATCGAGCGAGACATCGTTCGGAATGAAGCGCTGGGCGTCGCGGGCGGCGAGCTGTTCGATGACCGGATGGCGTCCGCCGGCGATACGGAGCTCCCCGCCCGGGGTGAAACGGGGGCGGGTATAGCGATTTTCCGCCGCCACCTGGGCCAGGCCAGCGTTCAGATCGAGTTCCGCTATCCCGTTTGCTAACAATCGAATACGGTCCGCTTGTGAAGCGGCGTATGAACGAATTTCGGTGAACAGCGTCCGCTCGATTTCGAGCATCTTCTCTTCGGCGGCGAGGATTTTGCCTTCCAGTTCCTTCAGTTCCGGGGTGATGAATCGTTCGGCGCCGACGAGGGTCTGCTTGCGGTCGTAGTCGGAGGGGACGCGGTCGAGATTCGACTTCGAAATCTCGATGTAATAGCCGAACACATTGTTAAAGCGAACCTTGAGCGATGTAATCCCAGTCCGTTGGCGTTCGCGGACTTCGATGTTTGCCAGGTACTGTTTCGAGTTCTTGGAAAGATCGCGGAGATCGTCCAGCTCCGGGTGGACACCGTCGCGAATGGTGCCCCCGTCGTTGAGGTTGATGGGAGGCTCGTCGGAGATGCCCAGGAGGATCTTTTCGCGGACTTCGGCGATCTCGTCGAAGCGGGATTCCTTCAACTGGCGGTTCAGTTCGGGGACCTTGGCGAGGCTCCGGCCCATGGCTAAAAGCTCCCTGGGTGTGGCTGAACCGAGCGTGATCTTCGCCAAAAGGCGTTCCAAATCGAGGATTTGTACCAGGATTTTGCGCAATTCCGCGCGCAGAATGGTGTCTTTTAGCAGCGTTTCGACGGCATCCAGACGCCCGTTGATCTCCGATTCGGTGACCGAGGGGCGGAGCAGACGGCGGCGGAGGAGGCGCCCGCCCATGCCGGTCATGGTAGCATCGAGGACGCTGACGAGGGTGGATTCCTTGGACTCGCCAGCGAAGAGCGGGTCGACCAGTTCGAGGTTGCGGACGGTGACGGCGTCGAGCACCATGGCTTCGCCGCGATCGAAGAACCTGGGGCGTTCGACGTGATTGAGGGCGGCGCGCTGGGTATCGCGGAGGTAGTGGAGGACGGCGCCGGCAGCCTGCGTGGCGAGCGGCTTACCTCCAAGCCCACAACCATCTAGCGAGAGAAGACCAAAGTGTTCCTTGAGGATCCGATCGGCGTAGTCGTGGTCGAATACCCAGCTGTCTAGGGGTGTCTTGGTGCGGACACCATCGATGGTGGCGCCTTCCGGGAGGAGCACCTCGCGGACGTTCCAGCTTTCGAGAGAGGGGACGACTTCGTCGCCAGCCAGTTCGGTGCAGCGGAATTCGCCGGTGGAGACGTCGACGTAGGCCACACCGGCACGTTCCTTTTGGCGAACGACGGCGGCGAGATAGTTGTTCTCGCGCGACCGGAGCATGTTGGTGTCCGTCGCGGTGCCGGGGGTGACGATGCGGGTAATCTCGCGGCGCACCAGCTTTTTACCGGGGCCGGGGAGTTCCATCTGCTCGCAGATAGCGACGCGGAAGCCTTTGGCGATGAGGCGGGCGAGATAGCCATCGGCGGAGTGGTAGGGCACGCCGCACATAGGGATGGGCTGTTCGGCGTCCTTATTCCGGCAGGTGAGGGTGATTTCCAGTTCGCGGGCGGCGGTTACGGCGTCATCGAGGAAGAGTTCGTAGAAATCGCCCAGACGAAAAAACAGCAGGGCCCCTGGCACCTGCTGTTTGATGGAGTGATACTGCCGCATGAGCGGCGTTGCTTCGGCGGCCATGAATTATGCGTAGAGCCCGCGCAACTTGATGGCGAAGGCGACGCGATCGAGGGCCAGCATATAGGCCGCGGTCCGGTTCTCCACAGTGTGTTCGCGAGCGTATTTCATTACGTCATAGAAGCTGTTTACCATGATCTCTTCCAGACGTTCGTTTACCAGTTTTTCGTTCCAGAAGTAGCCCTGGCGATCCTGCACCCATTCGAAGTACGACACGGTGACACCGCCGGCGTTGGCAAGGATATCCGGCACGACGAAGATGCCGCGATCGGCCAGGATCTGATCGGCCGGGGCGGTGGTGGGGCCGTTGGCGCCTTCGCAGATGATTTTGCAGTTGAGCGAGGCGGCGTTGGCCGAGGTGATGACGTTCTCCTTAGCGGCAGGGAGCAGAACGTCGCACTGCAGCTTGAAGCCCTCTTCGGCGGTGAGGTTCTGGGCTTCAGGGAAGTCGAGAATCGACCCGGTTGCGCGGCGGTGCTTCATGAGCGCTTCGATATCGAGGCCGTTTTCGTTGTGAACGGCGCCATCCACTTCAATGATGGCGATGATCTTCATCCCTTCGCGGGACATGAGGCGGGCGGCCATGCCGCCGACGTTGCCGAAGCCTTGGATGACCACTTTGGCGTCGGTAGGGGCGATATTGAAACGTTTGAGCGATTCGCGGGTGACATAGAGACAGCCGCGGCCGGTAGCTTCGGGGCGGCCGCGGCTGCCGCCCAGGTCGAGCGGCTTGCCGGTGACGACGCCGGTGGTGGTCTCGCGCTTGTGCATCGAGTAGGTGTCCATGATCCAGGCCATGGTCTGCTCGTTGGTGTTCATGTCGGGCGCGGGGATGTCTTTTTCGGGCCCGATGATGTCGAGAATTTCAGCGGTGTAGCGGCGGGTAATGCGTTCGAGCTCGGTAGGGGAGAGAATGGCGGGATCACAGATGACGCCGCCCTTTCCGCCGCCGTAGGGCAGATTGACGACGGCGCACTTCCAGGTCATCCACGATGCCAGGGCGCGCACTTCGTCGATCGAGACATCCGGGGCGTACCGGATGCCTCCTTTGGCGGGGCCGCGGGCAATGGAATGCTGGACCCGGTAGCCGGTGAAGACTTCAATCCGGCCGTCATCGAGAACGACGGGAATGGCCACGGTCAATTCCTTCGTCGGCGTCTTGAGGATCTTGCGCATCCCGTCATCGAGCTTGAGCCGGGCGGCTGCATTCTCGAAGCGGATCGCGGCATTTTTCCAGGGATTGTGTTCGTCGTTGGTATGGGTATTGAGGACAGCGTCAGCGGTAACCATCGAGCCTCCGCCTACATTATGACACCGGGCGGGCGCCTTGGAATATCAACTAGGGAAAACACCGAGGGCAGCTCAGTACGAATAGACGAAGAATAAGCGTGAAGTGTAATGTGGATATTGCCGATTAGAGGTTATCCCATGACTGCGACGGTAATAGAACGTTTAACTGTTGTACTTCTTTATCTGGTATCGATGCCGCTGCTGGCCCTGCCATTGACGTGGCCCGTCCAGGAGCTGAAGAACTGGACCAATCCATCAGGACCGGATTATCAGCCTTATTTCCTGGTATTTGGTGGCACTCGGATGGAGATGCAGACGCCCAACGGGCCGCGGGTGATTCCGATGGAGGAGCTGTCGGCGCGGCAGATTGCGGCGCAGCTGGCGTTTTTCCCGCCCGTGTTTAATCCGTTCGTTCAGGTGGCGATACCGGGAGACGGGGGGGTAACCCTTCCAGGAGTGATTGGCGGAGGCACCGGGTTAGGGGGGACGCCCGGGGTTGGGGGCAGTGGCGGAACGGGTGGAACCGGTGGCACGGGCGCGACCGGTGGATCCGGCGGTACTGGTGGAACGCATGGCACTGGTGGTGTTGGCGGAACGGGTGGTACGGGTGGCACCGGCGCGACCGGTGGATCCGGCGGTACTGGTGGAACGCATGGCGCTGGTGGCGTTGGCGGAACGGGTGGAACTGGCG
>CAMATG010000472.1 GCA_945860645.1 Candidatus Sulfopaludibacter sp. SbA3
CAAGGATTTGAGCGCCCAAGCCGCCAGCGTCGAAAAGCTCGTCCAAGCCGCCGGCCCCGAAGCCGAAGTCCTCGAACAGGTCCGCGTCGCAAGCCACGGCCGCATCGCCTGGATCCAGCTCCGCGACAGCCGCGACGCCTCCCTCGCCGCCGCCGGCCTCGACGCCGAACCCACCTTCTCCGCCGATCTCATCCGCGCCCGCATGCGCTCCCGCCAGCCTATCTTTGAAACCCGCTCCACCGGCGCCGGCCGCGTTGTCGTCGAAGCCTTCCCCATCCGCCTCTCCGGCCGCGCCCATCGCCCCGCCGTCCAACTGGCCGCCTACGAACCCGCCGCCGCCCGCCCCGGCATGGCCATCGTCGAAATCGCCGCCTACATGAACGGCGCCGGCAACCTCTGGCCCCTCCAGCGCAACCTGCTCATCAACTCCTCCGCCGCCCTCGCCCTCCTCGGCTCCCTGGTCATGATGCGCATCCGTTTCAAGGCCTACCTCGCCGGCCAGTACCTCGCCACCCAGCTCGAACACGCCCGCCGCGTCCAGCAGGATCTCCTCCCCTCCGCCCGCCAGTCCAACGACGCCTTTGAAACCGCCGGCACCTGCGCCCCCGCCTCCGAACTGAACGGCGACTTCTACGACGTCTTCACCGTCCGCGGCACCGGCACGGCAGTCGCGGTAGGCGACGTCGCCGGCAAGGGCGTCCCCGCCGCCATGCTCGCCAGCGTCATGCAGGGTGCCATCCGCTCCTCCAACTGGGCCGGCACCGGCCGCCGCCACGTCGAATGCACCCGGCAGCTGAACCAGCTCCTCTGCGAACGCGCCAGCGGCGAACGCTACGCCAGCATGTTCTGGGGCTACTTCCTGCCCGAATCGAACGTCTTCCGCTACGTCAACGCCGGCCACCTGCCGCCGCTGCTCTTCTCTGGCGACGCCACCTACCGCCTCACCTCCGGCGGCCCGGTCCTCGGCCTCCTGCCCGGCGCCCGCTTCGAACAGGGCGAACGCGCCTTCGAGCCGGGAGACCTCATGGTCCTCTATTCCGACGGCATCCTCGAAGCCGCCAACGAAGCCGACGAGCAGTTCGGCGAAGACCGCGTCGCCGAAGTTGTCCGCGCCCACCGCGACCAGCCCGCAGACGAGATCCGCAACCAGATCCTCTCCGCCGTCGCCAGCTTCACCGGCAACGCCGCCGCCGCCGATGACCAGACCCTCCTCGTCATTCGCAAGTCCGCCGCCTAGTGCGATACGCTGGCGAGACGATGCTCTCCCGCCGCGCGTTTCTTTCGTCGATCGGGGCCGCCACCGGCGCCGCCCTCGCCGCCCCCGCCCGCAAGCCCAATCTGATCGTCATCCTCGCCGATGACCTCGGCTTCTCCGACATCGGCGCCTTCGGCGGCGAGACCGAAACTACCAACCTCGATACCCTCGCCAAAAACGGCCTCCGCTTCACCCAGATGTACTCCGCCGCCCGCTGCATGCCCAGCCGAGGCATCCTCATGACCGGCTACTACGCCCAGCAGTCCGGCTTCGAACAGAAGGGCGGCGTGGTCCCGCCCAAGTGGATCCGCTACACCCCCCAATACCTCTCCGACGCCGGCTACCGCTGCTACCATTCCGGCAAGTGGCACGTCCCCACCCCGCCCGTCGCCGGCGCCGGTTTCCACCAGTCCTACTTCCTCGGGGATCAGGACCGCTTCTTCTCTCCCACCCGCCAGTCGCTCAACGACAAGCTCCTCCCGCCCGTAAAACGAACCGACGGTTTCTACGCCACCAAAGCCATCGCCGACAACGCCCTCAACTGGCTCAAGGGCCACCAGCAGGACCACCAGAAGGCCCCCTTCTTCCTGTATCTAGCCTTCACCGCCCCCCACTTCCCCCTCCACGCCCTCCAGGCCGATATTGACCGCTTCAAAGGCAAATACGACATGGGCTGGGACGTCCTCCGCCAGGCCCGTTCGGAGCGCGCCCTCCAGCGCGGCGTCGTCAACTGCAAGCCCGCCCCGCTCGAACCCGAAGTCTGGCCCCCGTGGAACACCAAGGCCGACGAGCTCACCAAGCAAATCGGCCCCGGCGAAGTCTCCCGCGCCGTCGCCTGGAAGACCCTCACCCCCGAACAGAAAGAGTTCCAGTCGCTCAAGATGGCCATCCACGCGGCCATGATCTACCGCATGGACCAAGAGATCGGCCGCGTCCTCGACCAGCTCAAAACCATGGGCGCCTACGACGACACCCTCATCCTCTTCCTGTCCGATAACGGCGCCAGCGCCGAACAGCTCATCCGCGCCGACGGCCACGTCACCGGCTCCACGCCCGGCTCAGCGGACTCGCACCTGGGCCTCGGCCCCGGCTGGTCCAGCGCCGCCAACGCCCCCTTCCGGCTCCACAAATCCTGGGTCCACGAAGGCGGCATATCGTCCCCGTGCATCGTCCACTGGCCCCGCGGCATCACGGCCAAAGGACAGCTCCGCCACACGCCCACGCACTTGATCGACGTCCTGCCGACCCTGGTCGATCTCGCCGGTGGCAAGCAGCCCCCAACGCCCGGCAAGAGCCTCGTCCCAGCCTTCGCCAAGGACCGCCCCATCGAGCGCGAGGCCCTCTTCTTCCACCACCTGGACAACCGCGCCATCCGCGTCGGCGACTGGAAGCTGGTCTCCAACAGCAAGGGCCCCTGGGAGCTCTACAACCTCAAAACGGACCGAGGTGAGACGACCAACCTGGCGACCCGCGAACCCACCCGCGCCAAGGCCCTCGAAGAGCACTGGCACCGGCTCGACAAGCAGTTCGAGGCAAAACGAACCAGCTAACGCTACCCCCCACGCAGCAAACTACCCATGGGGACACCCGCGGCCCGAAGGGCGGGTGTCCCCAGACGCCGAACAAGCCCGCACCCCCGCCCACAAACTCACCTACCCCACTCGCACCCCTCGCCGAACCTCTTCCTTCTTCGTCTCCGGGTCGTACAGCCGCACCGTATACGAGCCCGGCCCGGGCACCGTCGGCGTGAACGGCCCCGGCGGCAAGTGGAAGGTGTAGACCAGCTCGCCGCCCGCCTCGTTCACCACCTCGATCACCCGTCCGCCCTCGACGGCCGGCAACCAGAAGGCCGTCCGCGGCAACCCGTTATCAGTCTGCCGGATGGTGATCGGCCAGCCCGGATAGGGCTTGGCGCCCGGCTTGGTCAGGTCCTCCCAATAGGGCCAGTTGGTCAGCGTGATGGCGCGCGTGGCGCGGTCGATCTCGATGCAGCCGAAGCCAACGGCGCGGTTGTACAACTCGGCCGGCTCGTGGCCGAACTTCGTGGGGTTGGCCACCGCGTGGACGGTCACCATATTGCCGAAGCCATCGGTGTACTCGCCCGTGTTCTGCGGGCTGTGCGGCAGCGGGTTCTTCCCCGGCGCGGCCGGGTACCAGCGGCGCGGGAAGATGTTCGAAATCGACGGGGTGCAGATGCTGAACGGCCCGTCGTTCCAGGTGTCCAGGCCATACTGGATGGTGCTGGCCAAGTGCTGGTCGCCACCGATGTGGAAGGCCAGCGCCTTGCGGAGCGACCGTAGGGCGCGCAGCCGGGGCTTCTGCGGCCAGCCGTTCGAGTCGTGATCGGCCGTCCGCATCTCGCCTTCGGGATAAGCGCCCAACGGCTGCACGGGCAGGGAACTGGTGACCGAGTCGGTATTGGCCGGCGGTGGTAGCGTGGCGATGTTGGCGAAGATGGTGGCCGACACGCAGACCTTGATGAACGCCCGCCCACTCCAGTCCCGCGCCCACTCTTCCAGGAACTTCTCCTGCCGTTCGCCCAGCATCTGCGGCCCGTCGATGTTGCCATCGGTGGGGGCGTTGAACTCCGGGTTCTGGATCCAGCCGTTGACGATCCGCGCCTTCGGCATCCACTCCTTAGGGGCGGACTTCCACTTCCGGTCCTCGAGCAGAGCAAAGCTCATCCCGCCCCACTGCAGGTGGCAGTAGTGGACGGTGATGCCCTGGTCGACGGGCCGCGCGTCGGGCGGATCGGGCATGTGGCAGGTCTGTGTGCGCTGCACCATGTTCACGAAGGCGGCGGGCATCTTGTAACCGCCGGAGTCCTGCCAGGCCTGCACGGTGGGGCCCTTCTCGGCCTTGCGCCCGGCGCAGCCCCACAGGTTGCCGTGGTAGACGTCGTGGTCGTCCGGCAGGCAGACGCAGGGGATGTTGCGGGTCAGCTCGCCCCAGCTCCAGCCGAACAGGAACCACTTGCGGAGGTAGTCCAGCCGCGCCGCCGCCGCCGGCTCCATCTGGTTGCCGTAATCCCCCGAGCGCTCGTAGATCTGGTCACCGGTGAAGAACAGGATGTCCGGCTTCAGGTGCCGCAGATTGGCCGCGATCTGCGAGTGCGGGAAGCCCAGGTCGTTCTGGCAGGTCAGCGCGCCGATGACCAGTTTGGCCTTCTCGTGCGGGGCGTGTGCAATGGTGCCGGAGAGCGTATGGCGCCGGCCATCGTGGGTCAGCTGCACGCGGAACGGTACCTCCTTCGACTCGTCCCAATTGTCCACCCGGAACAGGGCGACCGACGCCACCGGGTCCACCGCCGCGCGGGCCACCGTGCGCCAGGCGGCGCCGTTGCGGGTCTGCAGCTCGGCCTGGTGCGCCCCGTCTTCAAGCGGGGCGCACTGGACGCTCATCTTGAGGGTCTTGCGCGTGACCGTGTACTGGTTGAAGAGCAGCGGGCCGAAGGCCCGCTCCGGGTGGGCCTTCACGCCGGGGCCGGAGAGTGTGAGGTTGCGGAACCAGTAGCGGACCTTGCCGCCGCGGGCGATGTTGCGGCGGGGCGGGGTCTTGGTAATCCGGCCGGCGTGGCAGACGAGGCCGACAGCCCCGCGCGGCGCGAGCTGTGCCTCGACGCGTCCGAGCTCCTTCCCGGCCGCATCCAGCGCGCTGAGCGTCGTGGCGCCATTCGCGCTAGCCAGCCGCAAAGCGGCCGTCGCCGCGACGGTTGGCGCGTTGGTAGCGGGTTGTCCGATGAACAGCCGTCCATCGGTGGTCACCCCGGCGTCGATGCCGATGCCGCGGAGGGCGGTATCGCGGTAGTCCTTCCAGTAGCCGGCGGCGCCGACGCGGAACCCGGCGAAGCCTTCGCCCTGGCTCTCAATGGCGCCCAGTTCCACCTGCAGGGTGAAGTCGCCCGAGACCTCGCGGGTGAGCAGGCTCACGTTGCGATCGCCGCCGCTGACGGCGCACTCGATGCGGCCATTGGCCAGCTGCCAGTCCTGCAGCGGGTTGGCCCAGAACTCGCCCGAGATCCAGGGGCGGGTAATGCCGGAGGGCAGGGAAATGGCCTGCGCGGAGAGCGGGACGGCGGAGGCCAGCGCGGCCCCCTGCAAAAGCGAACGGCGGCGGAATCGCATGGGAACTCCCACGCTATCACGCCGCCGTTCAGCGCCCAAAAGGGCTGGTTACTTGATTTCGTTTTCGGTGTCGGAGATCTTGACGCGGTGGCCGTCGTGGCAGCCCTTGCAGCCAGCGCCGATCATCTTACCGGCAGCCGCCATCTTTTCCTTGTCGCCGCCGG
>CAMATG010000473.1 GCA_945860645.1 Candidatus Sulfopaludibacter sp. SbA3
CCGACAAAATCGGTCCCCGCCGCCTCGATCAACATCTTCAACTCGCGCCCCTGCAGGTCCCCGCCGTGGTTCTCGATGGCGATCTTCTTCCCCGCGTCAATCGCCCGCGTCCGCACTGCCCGCAGCGTCTTCACCGTGTTCTCGATATGCTGTTCCAACGGCACCGCCGACGCCCGGTCCCGCCAGTCCCCCAACACCGCGCGCACCAGAGGCGCCCCGGCGATCCGCGCCGCCTCGATCATCCGGGCCAACTGCTCCTCGGCCGTGCCCAGCTTCGGGTCGAACCGCGCGGCCGTCGGACAGATGGAGAGCATCCCGATTTCGAGCTCAATCCCCAATCCCCGCGCGTGGTCGCGCACCTTCTCCAGATGCGGCTTCTCCAAGCCGCCCAGGAACCGGATCTCTGAAAAATGCACCACTTTGGCGCCCTGTTTGGCACAGTAATCCAGGTGCTCAAACGGCGTCCATCCCTGGGTCCGCAGGCTGAAGAGATCAATGCCAAATTTCAAGTTGGGGCTCCTCCCTTGCGCCATCACGGCGGCCGGCGCCGCCGCGAGGAATGTCCGGCGTTCGATAGTCATCGCCTTCTATCTTATCCGCGCAGCGAGGCGACCAACTCAACAATCCGATCCGGGCCGAGCCCTTCGCCCAGCTCGAACCACAGCCGCCGCGATGCGCCCGCGCCAATCGCCTCCAGCGCCTCTTCCGTCAACGTCCCGTACCCGGTGATCCCGATGACGGCCCCGTACTGCCGCGCCGCCTGCTGCAACGCCTCCACCCGCTGGCGCAACTCCGCCAACGGCTTCCCCGCCGCCTTCCACTGCACGCTGGAAAGAATCTCTTCCGGCCAACCGGTCATCTCCGCCAGCGTCACCGGATAGGGCGCATCGGCCCGCAGCCCGATCTCCACTTCCACCACCTGCACGGCCCGGCCCGCCGTGCGCAAACGCTCCATCTTCGCGCCCAGCTCCTCGGCCTTGGTGAACACTCCCGGGGCGTCAAAACGCACGTCGATATCGTGCGTCCTCCCATGCAGCTTTCGCAACAGGTCGATCCGCTCGTCGAGCGCTTCTTCGCTCATCGCCGACGCATCGATCCGCGTCCGCGACGCCCCCCGCAGGGCAAACCCCTCGCGCCAGCCGTAGCGAATGGCGCCCCACAATCCCTCTTCCACCGCGCCCGTCCACGCCGCCACCGAAAGCCCGTATTTCCGCTGCACGGCCCGGAACTGGCTGAACGCCGTATCGGCGTTGGCGGCCGCGGCGATGAACAACGTGTCCACGCCCTGCGCTCCGGGCTGCACACCGCGATCGAGCTGTTCGGCGTAGGTCCGGATCCGTTCGGCATCCGCTGGCGCGAAGGGGCTTGCGTTCACCACAATTTCCACCCCGCGCGGGGTTCGCATCCGCCCCACCAGTTGCGAATGGGGGAACAGCGCGCTCCCTGGCGCCGTCGCGTGGGCGATCTGCAGCAGCACCGGCACCTTGCCATCGACGGCAACGAAATACGTCGACTTCGCTACCGGGTCGGCTGCCAATGATCCCCAATAGACCGTCATGCCCTCGAACGCCAGCGATGCCGCGCGCGAGGCCAGCATCCGCCGCAGCGCGTCATCCACCGCCCGGCCTTCGGCGAACTGGAAAATCAAATCCGCCAACTGGGACGCTTCGTGGGCGCGGACCGGGACGCTCAGGGAATCCAGGGTCATAGCGGGAGGGTTTTCAGATACTGGCGGAACTGCGCGCCGAGATCGTAGCGCTTGAGGGCAAATTCGACCGTCGCCTGGAGGAAGCCTAACTTGTCGCCGGCGTCATAGCGCTTGCCTTCGAACTTGTAGCCGTACACGGGGCGGCTGCGTAGCAGGTGCTTCAGTCCGTCGGTCAACTGGATTTCGCCGCCGCGACCGGGCTCCACGGATTCGATCGAGGTAAAGATCTCCGGCGTCAGCACATAGCGCCCGATGATGGCCAGATTGCTGGGCGCGTCCTCGACCTTCGGTTTTTCCACCATGTTGCGAATCCGGAACAGGCGGCCGCTTTGGCCCATGTGATCGACCGGTTCGGCGTCGACGACGCCGTAGGCGGAGATCATGTCCTTGGGCACTTCCATCAGCGCGACGACGGAGGCGCCGTAGAACTCGTACACATCCTGTAACTGGCGGAGGCAGGGGATCTCGGCGTCGATGACGTCATCGGAGAGCACGACGCAGAAGGGCTCTTTGCCCACCAGTTCCTTGGCGCGAAGGACGGCGTGGCCCAGGCCGAGCGCCTCCTTCTGCCGCACGTAGGAGATATCGATCATGTCGGAGATGCCGCGCACGAGGGCCAGCAGATCCTTCTTCCCGCTCCGCTCCAGCAGGTGTTCCAGTTCGAAGCTGACGTCGAAGTGGTCTTCGATGGCGCTTTTGCCGCGGCCGGTAACGATGATAATGTCCTGCAGCCCCGAATGAATGGCTTCTTCGACGCCGTATTGGATCAGCGGCTTGTCGACCAGCGGTAACATCTCTTTCGGCTGCGCCTTCGTAGCCGGTAGGAAACGGGTACCCAGTCCGGCTGCGGGGAAGACTGCTTTTCTGGCTTTCGGGATCATGTGTCCCTTTATTGTCCCCCACCTTGTACCGGACTTTCCAACCTAGTACTGAAAATTGGCAGAGTGGTACCACCGCATAGGACGAGGTTGTCCCCCAATGGTTTCATTGCGGGCTTCAGCGAGAAAGTCCAGACTCAATAGAGTACGCATGGAGAGATTCGAGACACAGCGCTGGATGTCGCACGAAGTGGCACGGTTGATTGCCATCTTCGAATCCGAGCGCCGTTTCTATGACGAGATGGTGACGCTGTTGCCGGTGCCGCTGGCGACGGTTGGCCCCGATGGCTCGATCCTCTCGGCGAATCAGGCTTTTCTGCGTGAGTTTGGGCTCAAGCGCGAGGAGCTGGAACGGAAGTCGCTTTCGGCAATTTTCGGCAACGAGGATTGGTTGGGCGCGCTGTTGCCGCGCGAGACGGGGGTGCTTGCCACCGGGGGGCACGCCGTACACTTTACGCCGATCCCGCGCTGGGACCGGGGTGAGACGGAATGGATGGTTGTCTTTACGCCGCAGGCGGCGCCGGCGGTGGTCGCACCGGGTGCCGCGCCTGTTACTGCCGCCGGGCCTGACCCTGAGTTGGCCGCGAATGCGGCGGCGGTGGAAGCTGCCCAGCGGCTGGCGGGCCGGGTGACCCACGAGACGAATAACCTGATCATGATCGCCTCCGGGTATGGGCGAGAGATATTGAATGGCCTGCCGGCGGATAGTCCATTGCGGGAGGACGTCTCGATGCTACTGGGGGCCACCGACCGGATTGAGGCGATGGCCGGGCAGTTGAACGAATTTTCCCGGGCCGGGCGGATGGAGCTTGCCAGCCATACGTTGGGCGACGTGTTGCCCGTCGAGGGCTATCAGGTGCAGGCGGGATTGGCGTTGGGGACGACGGTGTTGGTGGACCGGGCTCCGCTGGCGGCGGTGTTTGCCGCGCTGCCGTTGGTGGCGAACGGGCCGCTGGTTGTGGAAGGCGTCGTGACGGAAAAAGAGGCCGTGCTTCTGGTGAAGGGATTCGGCATGTCGGCCGAGACGGTACGCCAACAGTTTGAAGCCTTGAACAAAGCCGCCCGGGAGGGCAAACCTGGGGCGGCGGAGTGCGCGCTGACGGGGCCGCGGTTGGCGCAGGCCGGGGTCCGGTGGCGTGTTACCGATGCGGGCGCATTGGAACTGCACCTGTCGCGGACGAATCAGGCTCCGGTGGCGACGGCGCATTCGGCGCTGGTGGTGGATGATCAAGCCGGTATTCGCGCGATTGTGCGGCGAATTCTGGAGGCCCGCGGGTTTCAGGTGGCCGAGGCGGGATCGGGCGAGGAAGCTCTGTCTTTGTTGGACCGGCGGCGGGAAGCTTTTGACCTTCTTGTTACCGATATGCGGATGCCCGGGATGACCGGACGCGATCTGGCCGACCGGGTTCGTTTTCGGCATCCGTCGACGCGAATCCTGTTCATCAGCGGGTTCACGGACGACCCGAGCGTGCAGGCGGGGATCCTGCCGGACCGGGCGCTGTTCCTGTCCAAGCCGTTCAATCCGGAGCAGTTCGTGGCGGCGGTTACGAAGCTGGTGGAGTAGTTGGGGGCTGTGTGCCTGCGGCTTGGGTAGAAGGGCTTCTAATTTCCGGGGTGCCAGGCACCCCCCTTCGCCCTGCGGGCTTCGGTCGGCAAGCCGGGGAGATTACTTTGGTGTGGGCGGGTAGTGTTTGCTTTCCGCTTCCGGGGTGCTTTGCGCCGATCTTCGGGGAACGGCGTTTAAATGAACACGACGCGGCGGCCGTCGATTTGCCAGGGCTCGGTGAACAGGCGGCGGAGCGATTCGCTATAGATGCGGTGTTCCTGGGTCAGGATTTTGGCGGAGAGGGTCTCGGCGGTGTCGGAGGGGTCGACGGGTACCTGGGCTTGCATGACGATGGGGCCATGGTCGAGGTGTTCGTCCACGAAATGCACGGTGCAGCCGCTGATCTTGACGCCGTAATCGAAGGCCTGGTGCTGGGCGTCGAGGCCGGGGAAGGAGGGTAGGAGCGACGGGTGGATGTTCAGGATGCGCTGGGGGAAGGCGCGGATGAACTCCGCGCTCAGGATGCGCATGTAGCCGGCCAGGATGACCCAATCGACGTTGTGCTCTTTGAGCGTGGCGATGAGCTGGCGATCGTAGGATTCGCGGTCGAGCCCCTTGGACGGGAGCGATACGGCTTTGAGGCCGAGGCTGCGGGCGGCGTCGAGGCCAGGAGCGTCGGGCCGGTTGGCGATGACGACGGCAATCTCCGCCGGGATTTCACCGGCGGAGACGCGGGCGGCGATGGCCTGGAAGTTCGACCCGCGGCCGGAGAGCAGTACGCCAAGGCGGCTCATACGTAATGAACGCGCTCTGTGGCACCCTTCTTCAAGCGCACCACAGCGCCGATGGGGAAGTGGGGTTCGCCGGCCTGCTCCAGTAGTTCGGAGGCGTCGGCTGCTTCGTCGGCACCAACACACAAGATCATGCCGACGCCGAGGTTGAAGGTACGGCGCCAGTCAGCGTCTGACACGTTGCCGAGCTTCTTGAGCAACTGGAAAACGGGCGGGACTTCCCAGGAGAGCGTATGGATTTCGACGCCGAGGCCCTTGGGCAGCATACGGGGGGTGTTGTCGGTAATGCCGCCTCCGGTGATGTGGGCGGCGCCTTTGAGCAGGCCGGCCTCCATCAGCGTATCGATGGCGGGTTTGTAGCTGCGGTGCACCTTGAGCAGTTCTTCGGCCACGGTGCAGCCGAGTTCGGGCACCTTGGTATCGATCTTGTACTTGGCGACGTCGAAGAGAAGTTTGCGGGCGAGCGAGTAGCCGTTGGTGTGGAGGCCGTTGGAGGGGAGGCCGAAGAGCACGTCGCCGTTTTTGATATCGGCGCCGGTCAGCATGTTGTCCTTGTCGACGGCGCCGACGATGAAGCCGGCCACATCATATTCCCCATCGGCGTACATGCCGGGCATT
>CAMATG010000474.1 GCA_945860645.1 Candidatus Sulfopaludibacter sp. SbA3
GTTGGGGCAGGCGGCGACGCAGGCTCCGCAGCCGATGCAGGCGGCGGCGGACATCGCCATATCGGAGTCCTGTTTGGGGACGAGGATGGCGTTGCCATCGGGCGCGCTGCCGGCGGGGACACTGATAAAGCCACCGGCACCGATGATGCGATCGAAGGCGCCGCGGTTGACGACCAGATCCTTGATGACCGGGAAGGCCGAGGCGCGCCAGGGTTCCAGGAACAACTCTTCGTTATCGCTGAAAGAGCGCATGTGGAGCTGGCAGACGGTGGTGCCGCGGCGCGGGCCGTGGGCAACGCCGTTGATGACGAAGCCGCACATGCCGCAGATGCCTTCGCGACAGTCGTGATCGAAGGCGACGGGTTCTTCGCCCTTGGCGATCAGCTGTTCGTTGAGCACGTCCAGCATTTCGAGGAACGACATGTGCTCGCTGACGTTGTCGAGCGAATAGGGGACCATTTTGCCCTGGTCGGTGGGGCTCTTCTGGCGCCAAATGTTGAGTGTTAAGCGCATTACTTGTAGCTCCGCTGAGACGGGTGAACGTACTCGAATGTGAGGTCTTCTTTGTGGAGTTCGGCGGGCTGGCCTTCGCCCTTGTACTCCCAGGCGGCAGCGTAGGCGAACGCTTCGTCGTCGCGCATGGCTTCGCCTTCCGGCGTCTGGTATTCCTCGCGGAAGTGCCCTCCGCAGCTTTCGTTGCGTTCGAGAGCGTCGATGCACATGAGCTCGCCGAGTTCAAGGAAGTCGGCCACGCGGCCGGCTTTTTCGAGGCTCTGGTTCAGGTCGGCCGATTCGCCGAGAACGTTGACGTTCTTCCAGAACTCCTCTTTGAGCGCGCGGATATGGGCGATGGCTTCGCGGAGACCTTTTTCGTTCCGGGCCATGCCGCAGTGTTCCCACATGATCTTGCCGAGTTCGCGGTGGAAGCTATCGACAGTGCGATTGCCCTTGATGGAGAGCAGTTTTTCCACGCGGCTCGAGACTTGAGCCTTGGCGGCTTTGGCTTCGGGGTGATCTTCGCCGACTGTTTCGAATTTGTTGGAGGCGAGGTAGTTGCCGAGGGTGAAGGGGATGACGAAGTAGCCATCGGCCAAGCCCTGCATCAGTGCGCTGGCGCCGAGGCGGTTGGCGCCGTGATCGGAGAAGTTGGCTTCGCCGAGGACGAAGAGGCCGGGGACAGTGGACATCAGGTGGTAATCCACCCAGAGACCGCCCATCGTGTAGTGCACGGCGGGGAAGATGCGCATGGGCACTTCGTAGGGCGATTCGCCGGTGATGCGCTCATACATTTCAAACAGGTTGCCGTAGCGTTCGGCGATGGCCTGTTTGCCCAAACGTTCGATAGACGCCGCGAAATCGAGATAGACGCCGAGGCCGGAGGGGCCGACGCCGCGGCCTTCATCGCACATGCGCTTGGCGGCGCGGCTGGCGACGTCGCGCGGGACGAGGTTGCCGAAGCTGGGGTAGATGCGTTCGAGGTAGTAGTCGCGTTCGGGCTCAGGGATTTGCTGGGGCGGGCGGTTGTCGCCGGCCTTGAGCGGGACCCAGATGCGGCCGTCGTTGCGGAGCGACTCCGACATCAGGGTGAGCTTGGATTGATAGTCGCCGCTGACCGGGATGCAGGTGGGGTGGATCTGCGTGAAGCAGGGGTTGGCGAAGCAGGCGCCGCGTTTGAAGGCGCGCCAACTGGCGGTGACGTTGCAGCCCTTGGCGTTGGTGGAGAGATAGAAGACGTTGCCGTAGCCACCGCTGGCGAGGACGACGGCGTCGGCGATGTGGACGTCGGTCTGGCCGGTGACGAGGTTGCGCGTGACGATGCCGCGGGCCTTGCCGTCGATGACGATCAGGTCGAGCATTTCGGTGCGCGGGAACATCTTGACGCGGCCGGCGTCGATCTGGCGTTCGAGGGCCTGGTAGGCGCCGAGGAGAAGCTGCTGCCCCGTCTGGCCGCGGGCGTAGAAGGTACGGGAGACCTGGGCGCCGCCGAAGGAGCGGTTGGCGAGAGTGCCGCCGTATTCACGGGCGAAGGGGACGCCCTGGGCCACGGCCTGATCGATGATGTTGACCGAGATCTGGGCGAGGCGATAGACGTTCGATTCGCGGGCGCGGAAGTCGCCGCCTTTGACGGTGTCGTAGAAGAGGCGGTAGATGGAATCGCCGTCGTTCTGATAGTTTTTGGCGGCGTTGATACCGCCCTGCGCGGCGATGGAGTGGGCGCGGCGCGGGGAGTCCTGATAGCAGAAGCACTTGACGTTGTAGCCGAGTTCGGCGAGGGTGGCCGCGGCGGCGCCACCGGCGAGGCCGGAGCCGACAACGAGGACGTTGTACTTGCGCTTGTTGGCTGGATTGACCAGCTTCATTTCGAACTTCGTATTGTCCCAGCGGGTTTCGATGGGGCCGGAAGGGGTTCGGGAGTTGAGAGGCATGGTTACTTCACCAATCCTGCGAGAACGGAGAGGGGAATCGAGATGTTGCCGGCGGCGATGATGGCCGCGAAGGCCTTGGCGGCCAGTTTCAATTTTGGCGTGTAGGAGGGGTGCGAGACGCCAAGGGATTGGAACATGGACCACACGCCATGGTAGAGATGCATGCAGAGCATGGACATGGCGACGATATAGAAGAGCGACACGTACCAGACGGAGAAGCCGCTAATCACGTTTTCGTGCACGTGCATGGATTGAAAGTTCGGGTGGGCCTGGCCGGTGGTGAAGTGGAGGAGATGGTAGATGAGGAACGCCAGGATGATGGGGCCGCTCCAGTACATGGTGCGCGAGGCGTAGGTGGAGACGATGGGCGTGTGCTTGACGTAGGGCGTGGGGCGGGCGGCGTTCTTGATCTGAGCGAGTTGGATGGCGCTGCCGATGTGGGCCAGGACGGCCAACAATAGTACCGAGCGGGCGCCCCAGAGGATGGCGGCGCTCTTGTGGAGCGCTTCGCCGTAGACGTCGAGGGCATAGCGGCCATCGGGTCCCGGTGGCACGTAGACCTGGAGATTGCCCAACATGTGGACAAGCACAAAACCGAACAAAACCAAGCCGGAAAGGGCCATTACGGCCTTCTTTAGGACTGGTGCATCGAACATGCGCGCTTCGCGCGCCGGAGTGGTGGCCGACGAACTCATAACCGTTAGAACCCTCATTATATGGGATGACGGAAGTTTGTGCGGGTTTTAAATATCTTGCCTGCCGATTTGATAACGAGGGGGCTTGGGTATGATTGATGGATGAATCGGAATGTGGCTTTTGCCGCGCTGTTGCTGTGCCTGTCCGCGCTGGATGCACCGGCGCAGTCGTTGAATGGACTTTGCGTTTATTTGGAGTATCAGGTGATTGCGCGAAACTTTGCGCCGCGCCATTGGTATTTCCTGGCGGACGGGCGGTATTTGAACGATGCGCCGATGGAAGAGTTGAGCGCCAAGGGCATGGAGCCGGTGTGTGCGAAGTACCCAGGGGAGTGCGGGAAGTATGCGGTGGCGGGCGGGAAGTTAAATCTGACGCCGATTAAGGGGAAGCCGTGGACGGCGGACTTTGCGCCGGCCGGGGGGAACTGGAAGATTGGCGGCGTGGACTGCCAGCGGATCACCGCGAGCTATCCGGCGAATGCGAAGTTGAATGGGAAGTACACGTCGGGGCAGGCGTATGGCGGGATTGCATCGGCCACCACTTTCGTGTTCAGTCCCGATGGGAGCTACACGGTGGAGACGGTGGGCGCGGTGCGGTCCGGCGGGACGGGGGTGACCTCTGCTAGTACGACGCGTGGGGCCTATAAGGTGAGCGGAAACACGTTGGAATTGACGGCGAATGGGGCGACGACGCGGCACTTGATCTACGAAATTCCGGCGGGGACGGGGACGCAGATGGTGGTGGATGGGATTTCGTGGAAGAAGAATTAGCGGAGTGTGTGTTGCCCTGGAGGGCGGGGGTTTGATTCAATAGATAGAGTCTACCCGTCGGAGGAAACCCCACTTTGAATCCAGCAATCCTTGCCCTAGAAGACGGCACTGTCTTCGAGGGCCGGGCTTTTGGTGCGCTTACCGAACGATCCGGTGAAGTTGTTTTTAACACTTCCCTCACCGGTTACCAGGAAATCTTCACTGACCCCTCCTATTCCGGACAGATCGTTGTCCTGACTTATCCCCAAATTGGCAACTACGGCGCCAATGATGAAGACATGGAATCCGCCCGGCCCTATATTGAAGGCCTTGCGGTGCGGGATTTTTCGCCCATGGTCTCCAACTGGCGCAGCGATCAGGCGGCCGACGCCTTCTTGAAGCTGCACAATATTCCGATTATCGATTCGATCGATACGCGGAAACTGGTGCGGCATCTGCGCACGCGCGGCGTGATGCGCGGGGTGCTGTCTTCAATTTCGACCGATGTGAAGGGCTTGATCGAAAAGGCCCGGAGCATTCCGTCGATGGCGGGGCTGGACCTGGCGACGCGCGTTTCGACCGTTGGTTCGTATGCCTGGACTTCGCCTGTCGAACCTTGTTCGCCGAGCGAACGGATCCGCAACGGCGAGCCGATCCACCACGTGGTGGCCTACGACTTCGGCATCAAGCGCAACATTTTGCGGCGCCTGGTGACGAGCGGTTGCCGTGTGACGGTGGTGCCGGCGGGCACGTCGGCCGACGACGTGATGGCGCTGCGGCCAGACGGCGTGTTTCTGTCCAACGGTCCGGGCGATCCGGAGCCTCTGGCGGCGCAGGCGGCCGAGGTGCAGAAGCTGTTCGGCAAGACGCCGATCTTCGGCATCTGTCTGGGCCATCAGATTCTGGGCCTGGCGATGGGCGGCAAGACCTACAAGCTGAAGTTCGGCCACCGGGGCGGCAATCATCCGGTGCTGAACAAGAAGACCAATAAAGTGGAGATTACGGCGCAAAACCACGGTTTTGCGGTGGATCCGGACTCGATTCACGACAACGTGGCCGAGATTACGCACGTGAACCTGAACGATATGACGGTTGAAGGTTTGCGGCATAAATCCGAGCCGGTTTTCTGTGTGCAGTATCATCCGGAAGCCGCGCCGGGGCCGCATGATTCGCTGTATCTGTTCGATGACTTTACCCGTTTGATGCAGGAGCACAAAAAGTAATTCATGCCACGCCGCACTGACATCCACCGCATCCTGATCATCGGATCGGGACCGATCATTATCGGGCAGGCGTGCGAGTTCGATTATTCGGGCACGCAGGCTTGCAAGTCGCTAAAGGCCGATGGGTTCGAAGTGGTTCTGGTGAACTCGAATCCGGCGACGATCATGACCGATCCGGAACTGGCGGACCGCACCTATGTGGAGCCGTTGAGCGTTCCGTATTTGACCGAGATCATTAAGAAAGAGCGGCCCGACGCGCTGCTTTCGACGGTGGGCGGGCAGACGGGTTTGAACCTTTCTGTGGCGCTGGCCGAGGCGGGCGTGCTGGACGAATATGGCGTGGAGTTGATTGGCGCCAAGATCGACAGCATCAAGAAAGCTGAAGACCGGTTGTTGTTCAAAGACGCCATGCGGAAGATCGGTTTGGCGAC
>CAMATG010000475.1 GCA_945860645.1 Candidatus Sulfopaludibacter sp. SbA3
CTTTCTCCTACCGCGACCGCAATTTGTACGTCGAAGACGTCGAACTTGAACAGATCGCCCGCTCCGCCGGCACCCCCGTCTACGTCTATTCCGCCACCGCCATTGCCGAGCGCTACCGCCGTTACGACGAAGCCTTCGGGCAAACGCCCCACGAAGTCTTCTACGCCGTCAAAGCCAACTCGAACCTGAGCATTCTCCGCCTCCTCGCCGCCGAAGGCGCCGGGTTCGACATCGTCTCCGGCGGCGAACTCTACCGTGTTCTCCGCGCCGGCGGCCGTCCGGAAAAGGTGGTCTTCTCCGGCGTCGGCAAAACCCGGGAAGAAGTGGAGTACGCCCTCACCAGTGGCATCCACAGCTTCAACTGCGAATCGGAATCCGAACTCACGCTCATCGATTCCATCGCCTCCCGCCTCGGCGTCAAGGCCCGCGTCGCCATCCGCGTCAACCCCCACGTCGACGCCCAGACCCACCCCTACATCTCCACCGGCCTTCGCGATCACAAGTTCGGCATCGATATCACCGCCGCCGAAGAAGTCTACACGCGCGCCCTGCAACTCGAACACATCGTCGCCGAAGGCGTCAGCTGCCACATCGGTTCGCAACTGCTCGACACCACGCCGCTTAAAGAAGCGCTCGATGCCGTGCTCGCCCTCGTCGGCCGTCTCCGCGCCCGCGGTGTGCCCATCCGCCACCTCGACCTCGGCGGTGGCCTCGGCGTGCCCTACAAGCCCGACCAGGTGGAGCCCGACGTCACCGCCCACGTCCGCGCCGTGTGCGAACGCTGCGCCGGCCACGACCTGAAGCTCATGATGGAACCCGGCCGCTCCATCGTCGGCCCCGCCGGCGCGCTCCTCAGCCGCGTGCTGTATCGTAAATCGACCGAATCGAAAGAGTTCGTCGTCGTCGACGCGGCCATGAACGATCTCATCCGCCCCGCGCTCTATCAGGCGTATCACGAGATCGTCCCGCTCCGCGCCCACATGCCCGGCACCGTCGTCGCCGATGTCGTCGGCCCCGTCTGCGAAACCGGCGACTTCTTCGCCCGCGACCGCGAAATGGCCAACGTCCTACCCGGCGATTTCATCGCCCTCTGCACCGCCGGCGCCTACGGCTTCGTCCTCGCGTCCAACTACAATACCCGCCCCCGCCCGGCCGAAGTGCTGGTGGAGGGCGCGTCCTGGAAGTTCATCCGCGCCCGCGAAACCTACGACGATCTCGTCCGCGGCGAAGAGTAGTTACAGCAGCTTCAGCACGGCGGCCTCAATGGCCGCCACCGAAGTTTCGCCCTTCCAGATCTGCGTCTTCTTGCCCGTCTTGTCGTACAGCACCAGCGCCGGCAACTCACCGCTCCACTTCGGATCGATGGCGCGGATGAACGTGTCGTCGTCCTTCGGGGCCTTCAAATAGCCCTGCATCTTCACGCCGGATTTCGTCAGAAACTCGCGCGCCCCCGCCTCGTTCTCCGGCTCGTCGGCGCTGATCGGAATCAGCACCAGTCCGCGTGCCTTCAGCTTGGCTTCCAGCTTCGCCAGCTCCGGCATCTCCTTGCGGCACGGCACGCACCAGGTGGCCCAGAAGTCCACCAGGACAACTTTCCCCTTCTGCGCCGCCAGCATCTTCGGATAGCTGATTTCATTGATCTTCGCCAGCGGTTCGGCGGTCGCCGCCAGAGCGGCAAATAGCAGGATCCATGTCTTCATCACGATACCTTCTTGATCGCGCACCCGAAGGCGCGAATGGGTTTTACGGAAACCGGCCGCCCGGCCAGCAGGTCGTCGACGGCAATCTTCACCGCCTCGGTCTTCACGCGCGCCGGGTTCTGCGCGTCGTCGATGGCGCCGCGGTAGCGCGCCGCCCCCGTCGGGTCCACCACGATGACCTCCGGCGTCAGCGTCGCGCCAAACCGGTCAGCCACGGTGTTCCGCCAGTCTTTGTAGAACGGCACAGGGAACTTCACATCGGCCGCATACTGCGCCGTCTCCGCGGACGTCTCGTTGTCGTTCGCGTTCACCAGCAATACCCGCACGGGCTTCCCCGCCCAATGCGCAATCAGCCCGCGAATCCGGTCCTGATAGGCGTTCGAAATCGGGCACACTGTGGAAAGGAAAAACAGCACGGTCGCCTGCGTGTCTTTCAGTTCCACGTACTCCGGCAGACCATCGGTGCGGCTCAAGCGGATTGCCGTCGCGCTCAACAGCGGCGCCGTCAGAAATCCACCCAGAAAGAGCCGCCGGTTCACGGCTTCTTGTTCTCTAACTTCAGGTGCATGATCGCCCGCGGCCGGTTGTCGAAGGTCGACAGCGTGCGCACCGAACTCGCCATGCCCTTCGCCTCCGCCTTCAATTCGTAATCCGTCGTGATCGACAGGCCCTGAAACGTGTACAAACCATCGGCCTTGGTAATGAAGCTGCGCACCTGCATCGTTTTGGTGTTCTTCAACTGCACCACCGCGCCTTCCACCAGCGAGTCGTCTTCCATCCGGATCGTGCCCGTCACGGCGCGGACGCTCTTGTCCTCGCCCTTCTTGTCCTTCTGCGAACCCGGCAGCCAGTTGCCGTAACCCGGTCCCTTGGTGTTCTGCGCCACAAGCGCCGCGCCGCAGAAAACGACGGCAATCAGCAGACGGGCGATGGGGGTGCGGGACATAAAAAACTCCTGTTAGTTGGATGCGATCACGGGGTTGCCGGTTTCAAGGTGAAGAAAACATCCATGCGCGCGCCCGGCGTCGACGTGGTCTCTTTCTCTTCGGGTTGAAGGCCCTTGGCGGCGGCCTTCACCTTGTACTTCTGTTCTTTCGGCGGCAGGTAGAAAGCAAATTCGCCCCGTGCGTCCGTAACGAATTTCTGACTCTTCGGCTTCTTTCCATCCGTCCGGACTTCCACGAGCTCAACTTCCACTCCGGCAAGGGCGAAACCGGGATCGCGGAAAACCGTTCCCGCGATCACGGCGACCAGCTTCTTCTCTTTTTCCTTCTCCTTTTTGCCGGCGGCCATCAGCGTCACCGGCAAAAACAGAAAGGCCCTGCGGCAGAGACTAGCTCCAGTCCTCGTCGTCCTCTTCTTCTTCCTCGAAGTCTTCTTCGTCGTCGCCTTCTTCGTAGTCGTCATCTTCTTCTTCGTCGTCGTCGTCCTCGTCTTCATCGTCGTCGTCATCGACGCCTTCGAGTTCGAGAGGATCTTTGCTGGAGACCCGAATCATGTCCCCGCATTCTTCGCAGGTTAATTCGTCTCCCTCGTCCAGTTCTTCCTCGTCGTAGTCGAGGGCTGCGTCACACAAAGGGCATTTGACCATAATTGAAATCCTGTGTTTCCTTCCTCCGCGAATCGTTGTCGCGGTATTGGGTCACGAAAAGTGAATTGTTGTTCGGCGCCCTGCCGGCGCCTGCTCCGGTTCTCAGCCATTGTACAAAGCCGCCGGACCATTGCAAGTTGCGGTAATTCTTAGTGGCCGTGCGTAACCGCTGCCGGACGCAACGTCTCGGCGTAGCCAAGGATCGTGTCGTAGTCGAGCGTCACCAACGTCTTTTCGACATCGTCGCCCGTAATAATCATTTTTTTCAGGTGCAGCGCCGCAATCCGGTTCACCCACGGATCGGTCACCGGTTGCTCGGTGGCGTGGCTCGCCTTAAGCAGCATCGGGTGCGGCAGAGCGATGATCTTCTCTTCGTGGATCTCCCCGCAGGTGATCTCGAACTTCACGTCGATGGTGTCGGCGTGGCGGATCGAGATGGCGTTTTGCGCCCAGCGGAACTCGGCTTTCCAGGTGGCGCCGAAGGGATCCGGCCCCGCTTCAAAGGTGCGGTAGTATTCGCTCATGCATCCGCTATTGTAGCGGTCATTTCGAACGGGGTTCAATAGACCATTCGCTTACGGCCTCGCCGTTAACAATCCACGAGCCCCCAGCCACTCGTGGAACCGGATCAACCACTCCTTCACCGGGCCCTTCATATCCGCTCGCAACCCGAAGCCGTGCCCCACCCCGCTGTACACATGCAGCTCCGCGGAACCCCCCGCCTTCTTCAGCGCCAGGTACAACTCCGGCAGCCCCTGCGAGATGTTCTGCCGGTCGTTTTCCCCGCACACCAGAAACGCCGGCGCCGTCTCTTTGGTCAACGCCATGTTCTTCGGAATCGCCGGATAAATCAGCGCCTGGAACGCGGGCCGCGCCGCATGCACCCCAGCCAACGCCGCCAACTCGCCCCCCGCCGAAAATCCCATCACGCCCACCTTCGCCGGATCAACCTTCCACTCCGCCGCCCGCGCCCGTATCACCTCCAGCGCCTTCAACGTATCGTTCAGCGCATCGCCCTCAATCGTGTACTTGGAATCTTTTTCCCGCGCCAGCCGGTACTTCAACACGAACGCCGCCACCCCGTGGTCGCTCAGCCATCTCGCCACGTTGTGCCCCTCGTGGTCGGTCCACATCTCCCGGTGCCCGCCGCCCGGCGCAATGATCACCGCCGCGCCCGTCGGTATTGCGGGCAGGTACGGCGTTATCGTGGGCCTATGCACGCCGGAAACCACCCGTTCGCCGCGCGGTGGCGCCAGCCGAGTCACCTCCGCCGGCGCTTCGGCATTCATGCCCGGAAACAGCACCACTTCGGCCCCAGGATTGGCCGCCAGCAACGGAAGAGCGAACAGCAGAAATCGCATCACGCGATAGCTTATCAGCTAGTCTGAAAAGGTGAGCAGCTACCGTGAGGATCTCGCCCATATCAATGACACCGGTTTTTCCGATTTCACCGAAGCTGCCTCCCCCGGCCTCCTCGCCCTGCTCCGCCACTACCGTGTAGAGAGCGGCATGGTCGTCGATCTCGGCTGCGGCAGCGGCCACTGGGCCAACGTACTTACCGGCGCCGGCTACGAAGTCCTAGGCGTCGATCTCTCCCCCGCCCAAATCGAACTCGCAAAGCAGCGAGCCCCGAAAGCCAGCTTCCAAACCGAATCCCTAATGTCCGTCGCCATCCCAGCCTGCGACGCCATCACCGCCATCGGCGAGATCGTCAACTATCAGTTCGACTCCACCCAAACCCGCTCCGCCCTCTCCCGCCTCTTCCGCCGCGCCTACAAGGCACTCCGCCCCGGCGGACTCCTCATCTTCGACGTTGCCGGCCCGGACCGCGTCCCGAAAACGGTCCCGGCACTCTTCTGGAAGGAGGCCCTCGACTGGTCCATCTTCGTCGACGTCGATGGAAACGCCCAAGCCCGCTGGATGACTCGTCGAATCGTCTGTTTCCGCCGCAACGCCGACGGGTTCTTTCGTCGCAGCGAAGAACTCCACCGCATGCGCCTCCACCATCCGGAAGACATCCTTGCCGAGCTGAAATCCATCGGCTTCATTGCCAGGGTAACGGACAGGTACGGCAGCTTCCGCCTCTACCCCGGCATGCACGCCATCATCGCCCGCAAGCCCCGGACTTCCCTCTCCAGAAACCACACTCCGGACCCAGTGAATAGACGGGGTGTGGCTCTGGAGGTATCCAGGTTGAAGGCACTATGCAGGTACAAGTTGAAACCCCTGTT
>CAMATG010000476.1 GCA_945860645.1 Candidatus Sulfopaludibacter sp. SbA3
TCGGCGCGTCACACCCGATCCCCGCCAGCGCGTTCAAAAACGCCCCCGTATCAATCACGCCCGTCGCCATCGGGATCTCCCGCTTGCTGTCGATTTGCTGGTCCACCGCCACCCCAGCCGGCGCGTCGTTCAAGTCAATACAAACCACATCACTGTTTTTCAACGTCGCCAAATCCGCCGCCGTCTCCCCAGCCGTATACCAGTGCCAGGTGTCCAACACAAACCCCACGTTCCCCGCGCCAATCTCCGCCAGCAGCTCCTTCATCTCCGCCATCGAATGCACGAACGGAAACCGCTTGGCCGACCACAGCGTCTTCGGCCCCACATACTCAAGCCCCAATCGCAACCCGTGGTCCCCCAGCACCTTCGCCACTTCCTTTAGCCGCCGCGCGTGCTGCTTCATATTCGCGCCATACGGCAAGGTGTCATGCTGCGGAGAGATCCACGTCCCCACCCTCGTCGCCCCCGCCTTCTGCAACGCCGCCGCAATCGACGGCAACACCGCCACGTCTTTCCGGAACGTCTCGTCGTCCTTCCGGAAATCCACGCCCATCCCGCCCTGGCCCCACTGCAACCGGAACTCTTTCCGCTGCCGATTGCACTCGTCCACCTGCGCCGCGCTCATCGCCGCCAGCTCTTCTCCAAACGGTTGCACAGCCTCATACCCATAGTGGTGGGCAAACTGAATCGTCTCCATCTGGTTCGCCTTCACGCCAATCGATCCCGGCGTCAGGCACATCGTCATTTTGCGCGGCATGCTTGTACTATACCGGAAACTTTCGGCCCGTTTCCTGAATCCAAATCACCGTGAGCCAAGTCATCACAGACGAAAAAACAGGCATCGGGTCCGGCCTCACCGGCCCTCGTATCCGTTGCCCCCTCTGCGATTGGGAGCCCCCGCGCGACGAGTTGTGGGGCTGCCTCTGCGGTCACGAATGGCATACCTTCGACACCGGCGGCGTCTGCCCCGGCTGCGTCAAGCAATGGCACTCCACCCAATGCCACCAGTGCAAGGGCTGGTCGGCCCACTCGGACTGGTATGAATACTAAATTCCACGCCCCGGCCCCGCCGGTACAGTAAACTGACGGGAATGGGGAACTGGGCCGATTCACTCGCACGCCACGGCGCAGGGCTCCTGTTTGCCATCTGTCTGGTCGAAGCCCTCGGCCTTCCGGTGCCCGCCGCCGTCGCCCTGCTCACCGCCGGCGCGCTCGTCGCCCTTGGCAAACTCACCCTCCTCAACGCCCTCCTCGCCGGCATCACTGCCTTCCTCCTCGGCGACGTGCTCTACTTCTTCCTCGGCCGCAATACCGGCTGGTGGCTCCTCGGCATCCTCTGCCGCGTCTCCACCAATCCGGACTCCTGCATCCTCACCTCCGCCGAAGCTTTCTACCGCCGCGGCCGCGCGGTCCTCCTCTTCGCGAAATTCGTCCCCGGCCTGAACACCATGGCTCCGCCACTCGCCGGCTCCATGCGCATGCCCTTCGCCCAATTCTTGTTCCTCGATCTCGCCGGCATCATCCTCTACGTCGGCGTCTACATCGGCGTAGGCTTCGCGTTCCGTGATCTCTTGGCAAACCTCCTCGACACCATGGGCCGCGCCGGCACTATCATCGAATCCATCCTCTTCGTCGCCTTCCTCGCCTGGGTCGCCTACCGCCTCTGGCTCGCCTGGAAGTCCCGCGTCTACCGCGCCGTTCCCCGTGTCGAATCCGCCGATGTCGACGGCCCCGTCTTCGACGTCCGCTCCCACGGCTACTATGACGCCGCTTCCCAACGCATCCAGGGCTCCCAGCGCCTCGAACCCAACAGCCTGCCCGACGCCATCGCCACCCTCCCCGAAGCCGAAAAAATCTATCTCTACTGCACTTGAACGAACGACGCCACCAGCGCCCGTGTGGCGCACATTCTCAGAGAAAAAGGCTTCGACGCCCGCGTCATCCGCGGTGGACTCAACGCGTGGAGAAAGGCCGGCCTCCCGCTTGAAGACATCCCCGCCGACGACATGGTGAAACTCCCCACCTTCGCCCGCCGTTGAAATATCATTGGTGGCATGAACCGCCGTCAATGGCTCTCCACCGCGCTCGGCGCCTCCGCCGCCTGGAGCGCCGATCTGCAGAAGCAAATCCGCATCACCGGCATCGAGACGGACCTGCTTAAACTCCCCTCCAAAGAGCCCACTTATGACTCCATCCACAAGCTCGGCGTCGATAGCGGTCAGGTCGTTCTCCGCATCAAAACCGACGTCGGCATCACCGGCTGGGCCAGCACCAATTTCGGCATGATCCCCGGCGGCCCCCGCGTCGTTCAGACAATCCTCGAACACGAAGTCAAACCCATCATCACCGGCATGGACCCGGCCTTCCCCAAGAAGATCCGCGCCGAACTCTGGCGCCTGCTCGAATATCACGGCGTCGGCGGCGTCGTCCACTTCGCCCTCTCCGCCACCGATATCGCCATCTGGGACATCCTCGGCAAAGCCGCCAATCAGCCCGTCTGGCGCATGCTCGGCGCCTATCGCGATCGCATGCCCGTCTACTCCATGGCCGGCTGGTACGCCGATAATGACTCCGACTACAGCATCTTCAAACGCAGTTGCGTCACCGCCATGGAGCACGGCTACAAGGCCGTCAAAATCAAGGTCGGCCGCTACGATCTCGACGACGACATCAAACGCATCCGCCTCGCCCTCGACACCGTCGGCAAAGGCAAGCGAGTCATGGTCGACGCCAACCAGGTCTTCAACCGCAACGAAGCCCTCCGCCGCGGCCGCGTCTATCAGGACATGGGCTGCTTCTGGTACGAAGAGCCCCTCATGCCCCACGACATGGACGGCTACCGCGAACTCGCCGACAAACTCGACATCCGCATCGCCACCGGCGAAAATCTCTACACCAAATACCAGTTCGCCGACCTCATCAACAAGCGCGGCGCCGACGTCGTCCAACCCGACAACCGCCGCGCCGGCGGCGTCACAGAGTGGATGGAAATCGCCGCCACGGCCGACGCCAACGGCCTCGAACTCGCCAGCCACGGCGGCGGCTCGGCCAACATGAACATGCTGGTCGCCATGCCCAACGCCATCTACATGGAAACCGGCGGCCCCCAGAAAATGGTCGATGGCGAAGTCCTCGCCCCCACCGCCCCCGGCATGAGCACCGAAACCCCCGCCGACACCATTCGCAAATACAAGATCGCCTAGCCGCCCAAAGCACCCCAACGATTGGGTTAAACTGAGGCCATGAGTACGATCCAAATCGTGCTGGAAGAAGAACTGCTCGCCGAAGCGGACGCCCTCGTCGCGCGCGACGGCGGCGATCGTTCCGACCTGTTTCGCAAGCTCCTCCGCGAACAGCTCCATCGGATTAGAGTGAAACAACTGGAAGAACAGGAGCGAATCGGATACCAACGGATTCCCGACACCGTCGAAGACGAAGTCGATTGGGAGAAGCTCTTCGAGTGCGTAGAGGACTGAACCGCGGAGACGTTCATCTCTTCGCGTTTCCGTTCCCGGATAAAACGCGCCCCGTTGTCATTCTGACCCGAGACTCCCTCGGGCCCTACCTGACAAAAGTAACCGTTGCGCCGGTCACTTCAAACATCCGAGGAATGCCATCGGTGTTCCTCTTGGACGAGTCCGACGGAATGAAAACTCTGTGCGCCGTCAACCTGCACGGCGTTATGACGGTCCCGAAAGAAAAATTGGGCAAGTGGATAACCACTCTGGAAGCGCGGCACATGGAATCCATCTGCCGCGCCCTCCGCTTCGCCCTCGAATGCGACTGCCCCTCCTAACTACTCCAACGCAAACGCCACATAAACCCCGCCACTCGCCGCCCCGCTCTTCCCCCCGCCCGCCGCAATCACCACATACTGCTTCCCTTTCACCGAATAAGTAGCAGGCGTCGCATTCCCGGAGAAGGGAAGTGTCGTCTCCCAAAGTAACTTCCCCGTCTTCTTATCAAACGCCCTGAACTTCTTATCGAAGTTAGTCGCCCCAATAAACAACAACCCGGACTGCGTCACCAACGGCCCCCCATAATTCTCCGACCCCGTATCCTTCATCCCCTTCGCCGCCAACTCCGGATGCTCCCCAAACGGGATCTTCCACGCATAATTCCCCGTGTCCAATGAAATCGCATTCAGCGTCCCCCACGGCGGCGCAATCGCCGGATACCCGTCCGGATCCAGAAACTTGTTATACCCATCCGTCGTGTACGCCTGGTCGAAAACCGATGACGACGGCGCCACCACAACTTCCTTCTCCTCGCCCGTCAATAAATACGCCTTCAACGCCTCAATCGACGCGTTCCCCAAATGCGCAAACCCCGGCATTCGCCCCACCCCAGCCCGCAAAATCTTGTCCAAAGAAGCCGCATCCGTCTTCGCTCCCAAGCCCTTCAACGACGGAAATTCCGGCGGGCTCCCGCCCAAATCGTCCCGATGACACCCCGCGCAACTGCGGATATAAATCCGCCGCCCATTGGTCGCCGCCGTCGCCTTCGCCCGCGGCACCAACCGCAGAATCCACGCCATTTCATTCGAATTCACATAAAACAACCCCGTCTCCGGGTCAAACGCCTGCCCGCCCCACTCCGCCGCCCCATCAAACCCCGGAAACACAATCGACCCCTCCAGCGACGGCGGCTCCCACTGCCCATTACTCCGAACCGTCTTCAACCGCTCCCGCGCAATCCGGTTCGCCTCCGGCGTCCGCGTCGTCAACATGTCCTCCGTCAACCGCTGCCGCGCAAACGGCTCCGGCTTCGTCGGCAGTACCTGCGTCGCCGCCATCTTCTCCTCGGCCACCGGCGAAGGCGGCACAGCCTTCTCCTCCAACGGGAACAAACTCTCCCCTGTCACTCGGTTAAACACATACACATGCCCGGACTTAGTCGCCTGCGCCACCGCGTCAATCAACTTACCCTCGCGCCGAACAGTGACTAACACCGGATTCGTCGGAAAATCACGATCCCAAACGTCGTGCTTCACCGCCTGGAAATGCCAAACCCGCTTCCCCGTCTTCGCGTCCAGACACAGCAACGTGTTCGCAAACAAGTTATTCCCCGGCCGGTTCGCACCAAAGAAATCAAACGCCGACGACCCCGTCGGCACATAAACTAAACCTCTGCGAACATCCAACGCCATCCCAGCCCAGTTATTCGCCGCGCCAAAGTTCTTCCACCCATCCTTCGGCCACGTATCGTGCCCAAACTCCCCCGGATGCGGAATCGTGTGGAACGCCCAGCGCAGCTTCCCCGTCCGCGCGTCGTAGGCCCGAATATCCCCCGGCGCCGCCGGCAACCCCTCACTGCAAATCGACCCAATGATCAGCAAATCCCCATACACCACCCCCGGCGTCGTCAGGCCAACACTAAGACCCTCCTTCGGCCGCCCCAAATCATCCCGCAAGTCAATCCACCCCTGCCCCCCAAACGCCCCATCCGGCCGCCCCGTCTTCAAATCCAGCGAATACAACTTGTACTGCGCCGCCACATACAACCGCGACTGTTTCC
>CAMATG010000477.1 GCA_945860645.1 Candidatus Sulfopaludibacter sp. SbA3
CGCGCGATGGTGACGTTGACGGCGGATGCGAACGTGAAATTGAACGTCAACGAACTGGCCTTTGCCGCCGTGGCCACTGGTGGCGATGGCAAGCCGATCGAACGGCGCGCGCGCGGAATCGGGTACACGATCGGCGTTAACGGCGCCACGTCGCAGGGCGTGGTGGATCGGCAGCGGCCTTTGAATGGAGCCTGGATGGGCGCGGAGTTGCCCGTGGCGATCGCGCCCGCGCTGGCCGCCCAACTCGACCTCAAACTCGAAAAGGCAGAGAAAAAGGAAGCCGGTTACGAGTTCCGCTTCCGCTGGACCTGGAAGCCGAAAAACGCCATGCAGGCCGTTCCGCAAACGGTCACCGTCGACGTGCCGAACTTCGCCGACCTCCGCATCATCGGTATGGCCGTGGACGAAAAAGATAAGAAAACCGGGACTTTCCTGGTGACATCGACAAGAAACACGCTGGCGGCGAAATACGACATCGGCATTAACGGCCGATTGATGATCGACGGCCAGCAACAAGAAATCTATTCCGAAATCCAGCAGTTCACGCTGCCCGTATTGGACCCTGAGGAGAAAAGCGCGAATGCGTCCCCTTCTGCTGCTCGCTAGTATCGCCGCGGTTTCCGCGCAGCCCGCCGTCACGTTCCTGCGGGACGTGGCGCCGATCCTGAACAAGACCGGCTGCACCTCCGGCCCCTGCCACGGCGCGGCCAAAGGCAAGAACGGCTTCAAACTGTCGTTGCGCGGGTATGACCCGCAGTTCGACTACGAAGCCCTTCTGTACGATCTCGCCGGCCGCCGGTTCAACCGCGCCGACCCGGGCCGCAGCCTGATGCTAGCCAAGCCCACCCAACAGGTGGCGCACGGCGGCGGGCTGCGTTTTGATAAGAACTCGGACTACTACAAGACGATCTATAACTGGATCGCCCAGGGTGTCACGTTCGGTGACCCGGAGAAGGACAACGTCGCTGCCATCGAAGTGCAGCCAAAAGAGATCGCCATGCCGAAGCCGGGTGAGACGGCCCAGGTGAAGGTGTTGGCGCGTTATAAGGACGGCCAGACGCGCGACGTCACGCGGGAAGCGACCGTCGAATCGAACGTTCCCGACGTCGCCAAAGTGGACGCGCAAGCCAAGGTTTCCGGCGAGCGTATCGGCGAAGCCACCATGCTGGTGCGCTACCAGGGCAAGTACGCCACGGTGCCGCTGACCATCCTGAACCCCAAGCCGGGCTTCGTCTGGAAGGCGTTGCCGCAACACAATTTCATCGACACGCACATCGACGCGAAGCTCCAGAAGCTGCACATTCAACCCAGCGGCCTGGCCGACGACGCTACCTTCCTCCGCCGCGTCACGCTCGACCTCACAGGCCAACTCCCCACACCCGAAGAGGTGCGCGCCTTCGTCGCCGACGCCTCGCCCACCAAGCTGAAGCGCAGCAAGATGATCGACAAGCTGATCGCCCGTCCCGCCTATACCGATTACTGGACCATCAAGTGGGGCGACCTGCTGCAATCCAGCCGCAAATACCTGGGCGAAAAGGGTACTTTTGCCTTCCGCGAATGGATCCGCGATTCGATCGCCACCAACAAGCCCTACGACAAGATGGTGCGCGAACTGCTCACCAGCCGCGGCTCCAGCTACGAGGACCCGGCCGCCAATTTCTACCGCATCACCCGCGAGCCGAAGCCCACCATGGAGAAGACCACGCAGGTCTTCCTGGGCGTCCGCATGGTGTGCGCGCAGTGCCACGATCACCCGTTTGAACGCTGGACGCAGAATCAATACTACGAGATGTCGGCGTTCTTCAGCGCCGTGGGCCTACGGTCCGGCTATGAAATCGGCGAGGAGATCATCTACGATCAACGCACCGATTACGAGATGAAGCATCCGAAGGATAGCCGCATCGTGAAGCCCGAATTCCTGGTGGCGTCCACCGTCCCGGTGCCGATTCCGAACGACGATCGCCGCCGAGATGCGCTAGCCACCTGGCTCTCCTCCAAGCAGAATCCGTTCTTCGCCAAAGCCATCGCCAACCGCGTCTGGAGCTACTTCTACGGGAAGGGAATCATCGATCCCGTCGACGACATCCGTGCCTCCAATCCACCGGTCAATCCGGCCCTGCTCGACGCCCTGACCAAGGACCTCACCGACCATAACTTTGACCTGCAACACCTGATGCGGACCATCGTCAACTCCCGTTCCTATCAAGCGGCGATCACCCCCAACGAATGGAACGAAAAGGATGCCGATAACTTCTCCCATGCTGCCCCGCGCCGCATGAGCGCCGAAGCGCTGATGGACGCCGTGGCCTCCGCCGCCGGCGCTCGGCCGAACTTCCCCGAAGTTCCCGAAGACACCAGCGCGTCCCAACTCCCCGACCCGCACGTCGGCAGGGACGGGTTCCTGGATCTCTTCGGCCGCCCGTCTCGGGAATCGGCCTGCGAGTGCGAACGGCGCGCCGATCTGTCTCTGCCGCAAGCCCTGAATCTGGTCAATGGCCGGACGATTTCCGACGCCGTGGCCGACCCCAAGGGACGCGTGGCAAAATTGGTTTTGGGCGGCAAGACCGACGCCGCCATTGTCGAAGAGCTCTACCTTTCCGCGCTCTCCCGCCTGCCAAATAAGGCAGAATCGGAACGTGGCCAGAAATACCTAGCCGGCGGCGCCCGTACCGTCCGCGCACAAGACCTGCTGTGGGCCCTGCTGAACAGCAAGGGCTTCCTGTACATTTACTAAGAGGAATCAAGCAATGTTCAACATCCCCGGCCGTCCCGGCCAAACGTGTGAAGGTCCCACGCGCCGCGAGTTGATGCGCATCGGCTCGCTCGGCCTGGCAGGGCTCCACCTGCCCGGCTTCTTCCTCTCGCAGCAGTCGGCGAAGGCGGCGAATCTGGCGGATAAGTTCAAGGGCGCGCGCGGCTTCGGCAACGCGAAAAACGTCATCATGATCTTCCTGCAGGGCGGCCCCAGCCACATCGATATCTGGGATCCGAAGCCCAACGCGCCTTCGAACATTCGCGGCGAATTCAAGCCGATCAAAACGAAAATCCCCGGCACCTGGATCGGTGAACACATGCCGATGATGGCGAACGCCCTCGACAAGGCCACGCTCATCCGTTCGATGAGCTACACGCCCAACGGCCTGTTCAACCATACCGCGGCGATCTATCAGATGCTCACCGGCTATCCGCCGGATAAGGTGTCCCCGTCGGGCCAGTTGGAACCGCCGAATGCGGCCGATTTCCCGACCGCCGGCAGCCACATTTCGAAGATGATCAAGATGCAGGAACCGGTGCTGCCGTTCGTCGAACTGCCACGCCCGCTGCAGGAATCGGGCATCATCGGCAAGGGTGGCGCGGCCGGCTTCCTGGGCAAGGCTTACGATCCGTATCGCATGTATCAGGACCCGGCGGAGGCCATCAAGTTGGAAGACTTGAGCCTGCGCAAGGAGATCCCGGCGGAGCGTTTGAAGGATCGGTTTGAACTGCTGAAGGGCATCAATGAATCGATGCCGGAGCTCGAAAAGGCGCTGAATGCCGCGGCCGTCGATGAATACTACGGCAAGGCGTATGATCTGGTGCTGAGTGGCAAAGCGCGCGACGCCATGGACTTGACCAAAGAGTCCGACAAGATGCGCGAACGCTACGGCTTGCATACGTTCGGTCAATCGACGCTCATGGCTCGCCGCCTCATCGAAGCCGGCACGAAGTTCGTGCAGGTGAACTGGCCCTCGGTGGCGAACGGCGATCCGGAAAAGACGGCCTGGGATACCCACGCGGCCAATTTCGGACCATTGAAGAACCTGCACTGCCCGAAACTCGACCGGTCGCTGTCGGCGCTGCTCGAAGATATGGATCAGCGCGGTTTGCTGAAGGAAACGCTCGTCGTCGCGGTTGGCGAATTCGGCCGCAGCCCGCGTATGGGCGTGTCGACATCTGGCAATTCCAATTCGCCCGACGGACGCGATCACTGGCCGTATTGCTACAGCGCCGTCGTCGCCGGAGCGGGCATCGGCCGCGGTGTGCAGTACGGCGAATCGGACGCTACGGCGTCTTCGCCGAAAGAAAAGCCGGTGCACCCGAACGACCTGCTGGCAACGCTCTACTACGCCCTCGGCATCGATCCGGAGATGGAAATCCGCAACCACCTGAATCAACCGCGCGAACTGGTTAAGGGAAAAGTCGTCACCGACCTGTTCGCATAACGCGTTCAGCCAGCAAATGATGATAGGCTTTCGTGTGATGCGAAAGCTTGTCTTCTTATTTACAGCCGCCCTTTGCGCGTTCTCCCAGGCCAAACTGCCCGATGTGCCGGCAGACGTGCAGGCCGATTTTGACGTCGAATATTCGCGCGTGGGTGAACGCGTGGCCATGGATATCTTCCGGCCCAAGAACGTCACCGGCGCCCAACCCGCCGTGCTCTGCATTCACGGCGGCGGGTTCCGCGCCGGGTCACGCGCGGGCTATCACGCGCTCGCCATCAAGTTGGCGCAGCGCGGCTACATCGCCGCCACCGCCAGCTACCGCCTCGCCCCGCGTCATCAGTTCCCGGCCGCGGTTGAGGATGTGAAGGCCGCCGTCCGCTTCCTCCGCGCCAACGCTAAGAAGTATTCAATCGATGCCGATCACATCGGCGCAACCGGTGGGTCCGCCGGCGGGCATCTGGTGTTGATGCTTGGCCTCACCGGGGACAACAAAGCCTTCGACGGCTACGGCCCGAATCTAGATCAGTCCGCCAAAGTGCAGGCGGTGGTGAACTATTACGGCCCAACGGATTTCACCAAGTCCTATGGCAAGAGCGTCGACGCCCATCTGGTGCTGCCGCTTTGGCTTGGCGGGGACCTGGATCACGAGAAGAAGTACCACCAGATTTCGAGCCCATTCAATTACGCGAATCCGCTCGCGGCGCCGCTATTGTCGGTGCACGGGACCGAAGACAAGTACGTCGAACATGCCCAGTCGGTTTGGTTGACGGACCGCTTGCAGGCCATGGGCGCGCACGCCGAATTGCTGACGCTCCCCGGCGCCGGCCACGGTTTCAAAGGCGCCGACGCCGAAAAGGCCGAAGCCGCGCTGTTCGCCTTCTTCGATAAGCACCTCCGCATTCGCGATCAACGCAAAGTGCTAATTTCCGACCACGGCACCAAGGGCGAAATCGTCCTAATGAACTGGCCGTCGGGCCAGGAGCTTGCCCGCTACCCCAACGGCCGCGGCCACGACGTGCAACCACTGCCGAACGGCCATGTGCTGTTCACTATCGCCCCGGAACATAAGGTGGTGGAAGTGGACGCCACCGGGAAACGCGTGTGGGAATGTTGCGACGGGCTCGATCATCCGCTCGCCGCCCAGCGTCTCGCCAACGGCAACACGCTCATTGGCGACGCCAAAGCGGGCCGGGTCATCGAAGTCGACAAGGCCGGCAAAACGGTATGGCAGTATGCCAGCGAGGACATCGCCAACATGCGCATGCGCAACTCCAAACGGACCGATGCCGGCACCACGTTAATCTGCATCG
>CAMATG010000478.1 GCA_945860645.1 Candidatus Sulfopaludibacter sp. SbA3
TGCCTTGGTTGGTTGTACTCGCCGTCGCCGGTTTGAGTGGATGTGGCGGGGACAAGAAAGCCGCGACAGGGAAGACTGCCGCGCCTGCGCCGCACCAGATTACGGGGAAACTGGAGGCGAATTCGGCAACGACGGGGGCCGACTCCGCACTGAACGCGGGCGGCGATTCGCTGTTCATCCGGAACGGCGTGAAGCGCTACCGGCTGTTTGTGAAGACGCCGGTGGAGGCGACGCCGGGGCTTGTCTACACGGTGGAGGGCGTTGAGGCGCAGAAGGCGATTGAAGAGATCGGCGATCCGGACAAGGGGAAAAAGGGCTATCCGCTGGCGTCGAGCTGTCAGCGGGTGATTCGGATGGCTTGGGGGAGCCAGTCGATGGATCTGGCGGATGGGCAGGCGTCGGTGTTGCGGGCGCAGGTGAACCGGTATCCGGCGCGGACGATTTTTCTGGTGACGAAGCTCACTCCTGCTCCTGATGAGGGGAAGAAGGCGGCGGAGGAGGAGAAGGAGTTTCCCTCGATTTCGGTGCCGGCGGAGAAGCAGGCTGGTGTGAAGATCGCGGGGCCGACGTCGCAGCCGGCGCCGTTCTGGGCTCCGGAAGGGGGATTGGCGAAGTGCAAGGTGATCATTGATGAGAAGGGTGTGATTTCGGAGTTGGAGACGGGCGCGCAGCTTTGTGAAGCGGTGCCGTGGGGCGAGTTCAAGTATCCGCCGCCGGTGCAGGGTGGAAAGCCGGTTCGGGTGAAGACCGAGGTGTCGGTGCAGTTTGAGGCGCGGAAGTAGGGGCGGGGCTGGGCGTGCCTGATGGCTGCCTGCTTAGGCAGTTGGAAATTCGACTCGTGGTCCCGGCGTTGACTGAGCCGTTGGACTGTATTCCGGCGGCGCGGATTGTTTCGTGTTCGCCGCGCCCCCGGATTGCAGTTCGGCTTGGCCGGCTAGCCAAACATCAACTGGGCAACTTCGTGGTGTGGCGGCCTGCGAGCAGCCACTCTTCGCCATCCTTAACCCACGTCATGAGGAAGTGCAGAGGCACAATGATGTCGCCAGGATTGTATGCGTCCATCTTGCCGTGGACCAATGCGCATGTTCCGCCATTGTAAACCTGCACCATCCAGCTTTCGCGCTCCCGGAAGTCGATATTCGAACGGACTAGCGCCGCGATGCACTCGGCTTTGTTCTCGACCTTGGCGTTGGAGTGGCTGTACATCAGGTCCTCGGTCAGGAGAGCGCCTAGCGCGGCGGCATCGCCCACCTTGGCGGCGGCATTGAAGCGCGCAAGCGCGGCACGAACGGCCTGTTCGGCGGAGTCATTCAACGAAGTAGCATTCATCGCCGGGTAGTGTAGCGCATTCCCGATGCCGGCGGCAGACAAGCCGGTAGCGATGATAGAGAGTCCGCATTGCCAGGCCGGCATGGGTGGACGTCCTGTCAACCGCGCCGCAGGTTCCTGGTCCACCGTGATTGGCGCAGCTTGGGTACCCGATGGATCAACGCAATGGTGTTCAGTGCAACGTAGGGCTCAAGCACGATCTAATCATTGATGAGTCGTGCCTGATTTCGGAGTTGGAGACTGGGGCGCAGTTGTGCGCAGGGGGGCCGTGGGGTGAGTTCAAATATCCGACTCTGGTGCAGGACGGGAATCCGGTGCGGGTGGAGACGGAGGTATCGGTGCAGTTTGAGGCGCGGAAGTAGGGGGGCGATTCGCAAAGGGGCCGGCGGCAGGCGAGGCGCGCGGTAAAGGAGATCGCCGCGCGGGGGTGGGGATCTGAGCAGGTGGCCGTATACGCGAGTCATTCGTCGCTATATGATCCCCGCCCAGGAAGGGGACGTTATTCGCCTCCCGCTCCAGGAGCGTCCGGTTTGGCTGCGGTCAACGCAACCGCACGACGCGATCTTCGCGCCGGCCCAAGGAGAAGATCAGTCCCTGCGTCGTGGCCGAGATCCGGAACGTATCCTCCGGGAGATTTCCCACCGTGTCGCGCCCGTGCAGATGCGCCACCACTTCGGCCTCTCCGCTCGGACGCTTGCTCACCGGATCTAAAGGCTGCTGATAGAGACAGGCGTGCCCATCACGCCGGGACAGAAACACAATCCGGTTGTCATCCGGGGACCAAATCTGGCTCCCGCCGCGTCCCAGCACGACCCATTCTCGAAACGGAATGCGCTCCTGGCCGCGAAACGGTGCGGCGTACATCAACGCTTTGCCGTCCTCCTTCACCGCAGTGAAGGCGACCCAACGTTGATCCCATGAGAGTGCCGCCCGGTAGAGATTCCACGTGGGGTGCGCGAGCACCGTCTCCGTAGCCCCGTCCTTACTAAGCCAGGCAATCTCCGCCGGCCGCGAGGCCGTCCGGTATGCCAGCGCAAAGGAGCCATCGAAGGCTGTGTCCCAGATCAGGCCTTCGTTCGGGTGCGGCCGGGCACTGTCCGGCTGATCCTTCCGCGCCCACACCGTCTTGCCGCCACGCGCTAATTGCCCAGTGAACCAGAATGCCTCGCCGCTCTTACTTACGCTTCCCTCTCCCGCCAATGCCAGTGCCCAGATCGGGGCGCCATTCTCCTCCGCGCGTAAGCCCAGGCGCATCGGCCCCCCTTCGGTCTGGTAAGTCCGCACGCGGCCATCCGCCGACGCCGAAAGGTGATGCCGCCATCCCTCCGGAGCCGGTAGTACCTTGGGCTCTCCCTGCGCCCTGCCCGCCGGCCAGTTCATCGACAGTTCGAAACGCTTTGCCAACTCGGGAGCTACCTGGGCAAACGCCGCGGTTCCCGCTGCGCCGCAACCGGTGACCAATCCGCCTGGCGCGGCGGCCAGTGGCGCCATCGGCAGTTCGCTTTGGGCGGGCCAACTGGCTCTCGGCCACTCCCCGCTGTTTACGCTCGTCCCGGTCAACGAGTGAAAATAGGCAGTTCCCTCGTAGCCCAATGCGCATAACCGCCACCCAGGCGCGATGCGGACCCACGGCGACGGATTGGCCGCGTTCACTTCTTGTCGCCATACCGTGCCGGCCCGGGCCACACCCAACGCCTCCGCCTGCAAATAGACGGCTGAGCTGTCTGGCGACCACACGGCGCTCAGCACCTCGGCAAGCGTCCCGCCCAAGGCGCGCGCGGCACCGCCCCGGGCCGGCATCACCTGCCAGACGCCCGTACCCGCCCAACCCAGATCCGAGCGGTCATCCACCCGCGCCAGCAGAAGCCATTTTCCATCGGGTGAAAACGCCGGACGCCGGCCGCTGGCCAGACGCCGCGTCTGCTTTGTCAGCCGGTCAAACTCGTAGAGCCCCTGCGAGTCCCGCTCGGAGACGAACACCACCCAACGGCCATCCGGCGAGATCGCGGGCTCGCGGTCCCGTGCCGCGTCGCGGGTCACCGCTTGCAGGTCACTCCCATCCTGACGGCTGATCCAAACATCGTACTCGCCAGGCACCGCGCGATCCGACGAGAACGCGATCCAATCACTCGCCGCCGCAACTGACAGGTCCTGCCAATTCTCCCCTGCCGCGCTTACCTGCTTCATGGGCTGCGCCCGGTGCGTCCACCACCAAGCCGCCGTCACGACCAGCACCAACGCAACGGCCAATCCCGCCGCCCACCTCCGCCACGCCGAACGTTCCGCCGTCACCACGGCATTCCGCAGTGCGCCTACGGTGGCGTATCGGTCCCCTCGCTTCGCCGCGCACGCCCTCGCCGCTACACGTTTATCCGCAGCGGCGCCCAGTAGTTTCTCATAGAGCACACCGAGCGAGTAAACGTCCGTCCGCTCGTCCACCGGCTCGCCGGCCATCATTTCCGGGCTCGAAAACCCCGGCGTGACGCCGCGCAGCACGGTCTGCCCCGCCGCGCTTTCGCCCGGGCGCGCCAGCAGGCGGGCGGTGCCAAAGTCGAGCAGCCGCACGCGCCCCTGCCTGTCCACCATGATGTTCGAGGGCTTCACATCACGGTGCGCCACGCGTTGAGAATGCGCGTACTCCAAAGCAGCCAGCACCTCGAAAAACAGCCGCTTGCGTTCCTCGGCGCCAAGTCCATGCCGGTCGCAGTGGACGTCTATATGCTCGCCATCCACATACTCCATCACCAGATACGGCGAACCATCATCCGTCACGCCGCCGTCGAGCAACCGCGCGATCCCCGGATGTTCCAGCCGCGCCAGTATCTGCCGTTCGCGACGGAAATGCTCTCTCGCTGCCGCGCTTACTGACCAATCGCTGAGCAGTTTTACCGCCACCTTCAGATCAAACTCGCCATCGGTCCGTTCGGCTTCCCACACCACGCCCATGCCACCGCGGCCAATGACTCGCGTCGCCCGATATGCTCCAAAGCGCGGAAACTCCGGCCCCGCGCGCTCCTGTACTTCTCCATGACTGGCCAGCAGTAACTCCACCGCCCGCCGCATCTCCGCGTCACTGTCACAGATTGCCGCCACAAAGCGATGCCGCTCGTCCAGACTGGGGATGGCGGCCGCCTCGTGGAAGATCTCCTCCACGCGCCGGAACTGTGCGGTCGACATCCCCCATGCGCTCATCCTTGCCTAGCCTAGCAAGAGCGGCGGTCCGCAACACTTTCGGCGGGGCCAGCAACCCGGCGCCGCCGCCAGGCCAGCGCCACTATACCGCCACCGACAAACAAAATACTCGCAGGTTCCGGAACGCCTGAACTGGAAGCGGAAGTCTCCGTAAGCACGACGTCATCCAAAGCAGCGCCCCAAAATCCTGGCCCGGGGGCGTTCATCGCCTCGAATATAATTTTCCCCGTTTCATTGGCCCCTAGGACAAAGCTGAGTGATCGCGCGGTCACCGGATTGGCCGCAGAGCCTTGTACGTCGGAGAAGTTCAAAACCTGGCTGCCGAGGCTTACACGGCTCAGGAAAGTCAGTCCGGACGGAGATCCGGTGGCCGAAGTGCGAAAGGTCAGGTCGTATGTGTTTCCCGCGATGAGATTGAACGTGGCGTTGCTCTGGATGTTCCCTGGACCCGTACCAACCATGTCAATACAGTTGTTGTTGATCTCGAAACAACCGAAAAGGCTGCCGTTAAGGTCGCCCAGGACATCAACACTGTGCCCCACTTGTTGAAAGCCTGTGCCGCCGATGGCCACAGTGCCCACATAGTTCCCAGGCGTTGCGCCTGAGAAATTCTCGCTGAACAACACGGCGGCATGAGTAACGCTGGCGAACGCCAAGGCTACCGCAAGAATGGACATCGAAAAACGAGTCTTCATCGCGAATCCCCCCTTCGCTCGCTGCCACCGCTCCCCGCGGCCGATTGCCTTGGCCTGCCGTACGGTCGCGCCTCCGATAGCCGCGGCCGCCAAAACCACATTCCAAACTCGATTCATTGTTCGATTTCCTTCCGAGGTAGGTCCCGGGTCGGCCAAACAGCCGCCCATGAATCTACATTCGAAATCGCGACGGAAATTGACTCACGCTTTCGGGTGCAAGCGCGCATTCAGCCACGCGAGCGCAAAGCGCACATCGCGGTCCACGGTGGCCTTGGAGACCTCC
>CAMATG010000479.1 GCA_945860645.1 Candidatus Sulfopaludibacter sp. SbA3
GAAAAGGCCGGCTGGGTCAAAGTCGATCGCTCTATCAAGGACACCGTCTTCCGCGGCATCCTCGCCAGCATGTCCAAACAGGCCTACGTCACCATCCCCATGAGTGAGTTGATGATGTTCGGACGCGCCCAGGACTACGGCTGGGCCCAGGCCGACCCGCTCAGAGTCGTCGCCTCTCGCCACCACTTCCGCATCTGGAAAGCCCCCTTCACCGCCGGCGGCCGCACCGTCTGGGTCGGCGCCGGCACCCACGACGTCGGCTTCGACCGCGACCAGCGCAACGGCAAACTCACCCACAAAATCGATCCCAACACCGACGGCGAACGGGACTACATCGGCAAAAGCTTCGAAGAGGTAGGTGAAGTACTCCTGCTCGACTACATGACCCACAAGGAGCCCGTCAAACAAGCCAAAACCGCCCACGGCCAGGCCTATACCTCCGACGGCCGCACCCTGGTGATCTACCTCAAGCCCGACGAAACCGACAACTCCAAACCCTTCAGCGACATCTTCTGCACCGTTCTCTCCAAGAACAATCCCGATGGCGACAAATGGGATGGCTGCGAAAACTACGTCGATGGCGGTGGCTCCACCAACGCCACCCTCCCCGCGCTCTCCAAGGACTACCGCGTCCTCATCGTCCCCGGCTTCATGAGCTCCTGCTTTGCCGACAGTCCCGCCTTCAACGAAGGCCTCCCCGTTCTCCGCGACAAATACGGCGTCAACGTCGAATATCTGCAGGTTCCCAACGACGGGTCTGAATCCAACTCTAAGATGATCGCCGATTTCCTCCGCGAAAAATCAAAGGGCGACGCCCGCAAGTGGATCCTGGTCGGCTACAGCAAAGGCACTCCGGATCTCCAGGAAACCCTTGCCCGCAACCCCGACCTCCGCCCCCTCACCGCCGCGTTCATCAGCGTGGCCGGCGCCTCCGGCGGATCCAATATTGCCGACGCCATTCCAGCCATGGTGGACAAGTACATGAACCAGTACAAGTTGAAGCCCACCTGCAAGGGCGACATGGCCCTCGGCTTCAAGTCCCTCAGCAAAATGGTCCGCGGCGCCTTCCTGGCCAACTACCCCAACCCCTTCGTCCCGACCTATTCCATCGTCGCCGCCTCCGACAGAAACACCACCTCGAAGGCCCTGCTCCAAACCTGGCAACTACTGCTGACCTACGACCCCTTCCAGGACGGCCAACTCACCCGCTCCGACGCCATCATCCCCGGCAGTACCTACCTGGGAATTGCGAAGGGCGACCATTTCGCGGTCGCCCTTCCCTTCGATAAATCCACCGACAGCACCATCAAAACCGGCATGGACAAGACCAAGTATCCCCGAGGAGCCCTGATCGAAAGCCTGCTCCGCTACGTGACCGACGATCTGTCCAAGAAGAAGCGCTAGCTAACCGCCGCCTTCGACTTCCCGGTTTTCGTCACCGTCTCATCGTCGATCTCGCCTGCCGGCAAGCCCAGCTTGACGCGCAGGTTGAGATCGAGCGCCGTGGCCATATCCGGATTGTCTTTCATGAACTGCTTGGCGTTGTCGCGCCCCTGGCCGATCCGCTCCCCGTTGAAGCTATACCAGCTCCCCGACTTCTCCACCAGATTGTTCGCCACGCCCAGGTCAATCAGATCGCCCTCTTTGGAGATCCCTTCCCCGTACATAATGTCGAACTCCGCTTCCCGGAACGGCGCGGCCACTTTGTTCTTCACAATCTTCACCTTCGTCCGATTGCCCACAACCGCATCGCCATCTTTAATGGCCGCAATCCGGCGAATATCCACGCGAACGCTCGAATAAAACTTCAACGCCCGCCCACCCGAAGTCGTCTCCGGATTCCCAAACATCACGCCAATCTTCTCGCGAATCTGGTTGATGAAAATCAAACACGTGTTGCTTTTCGAAACAACAGCAGTCAACTTCCGCATCGCCTGCGACATCAGCCGCGCCTGGATGCCCACAAACGCATCGCCCATCTCACCGTCAAGTTCAGCCTTCGGCACCAACGCCGCCACCGAATCCACAACCAGCACATCAATCGAATTCGAAGCAATCAACGTATTCGCAATCTCCAACGCCTGCTCGGCATAATCAGGCTGCGAAACCAGCATGTTGTCGATATCCACGCCCAACTTCTGCGCATAGGCCGGGTCCAGGGCATGTTCGACGTCCACATACGCCGCAATTCCGCCCTTCTTCTGCGCCTGCGCCACAATCTGCAGCGCCAGCGTGGTCTTACCGGACGATTCCGGCCCGTAGACCTCAATGATGCGCCCACGCGGCACACCGCCCACACCCAGGGCGTAGTCCACCGAGATGGAGCCCGTCGAGATCGCGGCGATCGGAGCTACCGCCTCGCGGGAGCCCAACCGGAGCACCGATCCTTTGCCGAACTGCTTCTCGATGGCGCCCAGAGTAGCCTGCAGCGTCCGCAGCTTTTCCTTATCGTCAGCCGCCTTAAACGGTGTCACCCCGCTCAGCAAGTCGCCCGCGGTATCGGAGGAAGAGTTTGTGCCAGTCATTGGTTTCGCCATCTCTTCGCTTATCTTAAAGGCGAAGAGATGGCGAAGTCAAGAAAAAACTATAGCGGCGCCGTCAAAATCTGATTCACCGCTCGCAACGCCGATTCCAACGCGCCCTGCATCCACGTTGGCGTCAGCGAAGCATGCTCACCGGCCATGAAAATCCGCTTCTCCGGCGCGATCAAATCCGGGTACAACGTCGTGTGCTGCCCGGGCGACATCCACGCAAACGCCCCGCACGTGTTCGCATGATTGTCCCAGCTCCAGCTCACCGTCTCCCGTACCAGCCCCGGTTCGCTCATCTGCGGGTGGATCCTCGTCATCGATTCCATCGTCACCCGTTCCCGCTCTTCGTGGGTCAACGCCGCCAGCCGCCGCGCCGGCTGCCCCCAGGTATAGGAAGCCAAAAACACGCCCGGCCCTTCCGAAACTCCCTGCCGACGCGCCGCCGCGTTGTCGCTCGGGTAATACGTGATCCCCGTCGGCAAATCGGTATACGTGCCGCCGCCATAAATCCCTTCGTCCATCTCCCAGAACCGGCGATTGGTATGCATCAGCACCTTGGTCGACGAGTCGTAGGTCACCTGCCGGATCGCCCGCATCTTCGCCGCCGAAAACGCCGGCGCCAACTGCATCTTGCTCAGTACACCCAGCGGCACCGTCACCAGCAGCACATCGCCATCGGCCCGCTGCATCGGCCGCCCCGGCCCATCCAAGTAATAAGCAGTCGCGCCCGCCGAAGTCTGCTCAATCCGCATCACCTTGCAGCCCATCCGGGGCTTGTTCCGCAGCGCCGCCGCAAAGGCCCGCGGCAGCATATCGGTGCCACCGGCAATCTCGTCGAAGTTCTTAATCCAGACTTCTTCGTACTCCTCCCGCAGGATCCCCACAATGCCCGCCTGCAGCATCGTTTCGTACGCCCACGTGGCCGACAGCATCTCCATCGCCTCGTTCGACAACCCGCCCTGCTTGAAGACCTCCTCCAGCGACATCCGGTCCACAGTCTTCAACTTATCTGTCTTCAGAACGACATTCCGCAGATCCGCCTGCTCATCCGGTCCCAGCGTGCCCAACACCTTCAACACGCTCCGGTCCCACAGGTCAAACGGAGACGCCGACTTCTCGCTATCCGCCAAATCGTAATATTTATTGACCTGCGCCTCGTCCTTAATCCGGATCTTCTGCCCGCGAACGTAGTAGTACGCCTCCGGATTCGACTGCACAAAAATCCGCAGTGATAGCCCGAACTGGTTCACATACTTCCGCGTCAGCGTATGATTCGCCGGAATGCGCATCGCGCCCAGCTCGCCATACTGCCCATTCTCAAACCGGTGCGTGCGGGCACGTCCTCCGACGTGACTCGTTTCTGCTTCCAGAATCGTCACCTCGTGCCCGCGCTGCTCCAGTTCGTAGGCGGCGCAAAGGCCGGCCAGTCCGCCGCCAACAATGACGACGCGCAGCTTCTTCGCGCTCTGCGCCAAAGCCGGCACTGGCAGCGCCGCCGCAGCCGCCGCGAAGCCAAAACGCCGCAGTAACTGCCGGCGGGAAAGGGTGTCTAAGTTCGTATAGTTCCGCATAATCGCTCTCTCCCCTCCATGCGCAAGAGAAAGACGAAAATGCTCACGAAGACCTACAATTTGTACTCTGCCTTCAACCGCACCAGATCGGCTTCAAGCTGTTCGGCCATCGCGAAAGTGTAAATGCGGGTGATATCGCCACTGTTCTGGAATTCAACGATCTTCCGCAAATCACCTTTTCGCTGCTACCATGTGATGCCATCGGTGAAGAACAGAAACGCCGTGTCCGGACGTTTTGCGGCAATGATTGTCCGGATGTCGCCAAGAATATCCGTCATCTTGGAGCCCGTCGCGGCGTAGCCTTTTGACTCAATCAAAATGCGTGGCGCCGCCCTGGAGGGAATGGCGAAATCACATTTGGCCTCCTGGCCCCGCGGCCCGTGAAATGTGCACCGCGCCTGAAAGGAACTGCCAAAAACCTTCCTGACAATATCCTCGGCAAAATCCTCCACATCTCTGCCCCGCCGTTGTCCCGAGATCGCACTTCCGCGGCCACTACGTAACCGCTCTACCAGAACGTCACTCCAATGCATTGGCCGGTTGGCGGACTCCGCCATCGCCTGTAATAGTCCGGTGTTTAGCAATTCCTCGATGAAAGTAACAGGTTCCGCTTGGAATCCCTTTATGCCGATTCCCTTGTCCCCGCGAACCCCGCGTAGTACGGAGACGAACTGATCCTTCGACAGGCCCAAGAAGAGTCGCGCAATCAAGCAGCCTTCCTCGAAATCGCGCTCGAAGAGGTCACGCACGTCCAGTGCCGTATAGACCGACTTCACAGGCATAGCCTGTAAGTACTCAATCACCCGAATGGCGGTCTCGTCCCGCCAATCCACCTCCAGTGGCCGAAGGGAATCCACGATCTCTTCCAACCGCTGCGCGATGACTTCCATTATTCTCCGACCATTAAATACTCGGTCACTTCCGCCCGCTCGACACCTCTATGGGTACCGAAATGATAGCGGTGCGGCTTCTCATGAACGGTCACGCGGGTCTTATACCGTCTGAGCAGTTTCTCTAAAGCTGTTCGGTCCGGAAAACCATTGGAACTGTAGGAAAGCACGATAATGCTACTTCGATAGTGGGCGAACATCCGATCGAAGGCATCTTCAGCCGTCTTCCGATAGCTGAACGGGGTGAAGGGCTTCTCCACCTTTTTCACCTTCGTTTCCTCCATGATGCGCAGGCCCTTCCAATAACAGGAGAGGCCTTCCAGGAAGTGGTATCGCTTGATGTAGCAGCACGAGTGTCCGGTAAAGTACTTTATGGAAATCGATAAGTAGATTCCTGTCAATCAGATAGGGGGTTTTGGAGCCGGGAACGATTTCAACGCCAAGCGGCCAGAAATCGTGCTCCCCGCCACCCTGGGGCATCCTTGGAGAATGGGGGATGCA
>CAMATG010000480.1 GCA_945860645.1 Candidatus Sulfopaludibacter sp. SbA3
GCCAACGTCGGCAAAGGCTGGAAGGACAAGATCTGCATCAAGAACGTCATCAACTGCGACAACAACTTCCCCACGATCAACTTCACGGAATTCACCGGCTGGGGTTCGGCCTCCAACAACGGAACGCTGCAACCCGGCTGGGGCCTGAAGAACGACCTGAGCTACGTGCGCGGTTCGCACACCTTTAAGTTTGGCTTCCAACACCAGAACCAGACCGCCAATGGCGTCGGCCAGCAGGACATTGCCGGACGCGCCGATTTCAACTTCCTCGGCACCAGCGTTCCCGGCGCCACCGCCTTCACCAGCGGCAGTTCCTTCGCCAGCTTCCTGCTGGGCGACGCGCACCTCGGCCGCACCGAAACGCCCCGCGAAGTGGCGCAGAACTTCCCCTACTTCGGCTTCTACGCTCAGGACGATTGGCGTCTGACGCGCAAGCTGGTCCTGAACATCGGTATCCGCTACGACCTCACGATGCCGCCCACCAACAAGAAGGACGAGTACTCCGACTTCAATCCTACCCGGCCCAACCCGGCCGCCGGCAACATCCCCGGCGCGCTCTGGTTTGCCGGCTTTGGCCCGGGCCGTGAGAACTCCCGTTCGCTGGTCCCCGGCTGGTATGGCGGCATCGGTCCGCGCATCGGCCTGGCCTATTCGCCGGACTCGAAGACCACCATTCGTACCGCGTTCGGCCGGTCCTTCTCCCGCGTCACCGCCGTGCAGGGCAGCGGCCACTTCGCCGGCTTCATCGGCCAGTGGGCGTTCCAGAACACTAACCAGGGAATCACGCCGACCTTTAAGCTCGATCAGGGTTTGCCGCCCTACACGCTGCCGCCGTCCATCAACCCCAGCTTCCAGAACGGGCAGGACGTCGACTACTGGAATGGCCAGGACGCCACGCGCGCCCCGGAATCGCTCTTCTGGACGTTGACCACCCAGCGCCAGATCGCGGCGAACACGGTTCTCGAAGTCGGCTACAACGCCAACGTCGGCACCCATCTGCAGTCGGGCATTCTGCGCATGAACCAGATGGATACGGCGATCTTCAATCGGCTCGTCGGCCAGATGGGCCGCACGCAGGCGATCGCCATGCTCACCGGCTCCTTCTCGGCGCCGGCCGCGGTGGCCAATGGCGTCCGCGCCCCCTACCCCGGCTTTACCGGCAGCGCCAACCAGGCGCTGCGCCCGTTCCCGCAATATCAGAACATCGCCACCGGCCCCCAAAACGGCGACAAGAGCGGTCACTCGTCCTACCACGCGTTGATCGTCAAGTTCGACCGCCGCTTCTCCAAGGACCTGACCCTGCAATGGAGCTACGTCTTCTCGAAGATGATCACCGACTCCGACAGCTACTTCGCCAACAGCGAAACGGCCGCGCAGGATCACTACTACCGCCGCAGCGAAAAGTCGATCGGCCAGTTCGACCAGACGCACGGTATCAAGCTCTCGACCCTCTATTCCCTGCCCTTCGGCAAGGGCGCCAAGTGGGCGACGAGCGGAATCCTCAGCCACATCGCCGGCGGCTGGCGCCTGGCGGCGATTCAGGTCTACAACAGCGGTACGCCGATTGAACTGACTCGCAACAACCCGTTGCCGATCTTCAACGGCATCACCCGCCCGACCATCTCCACCTACACCGGTTGGCGCGCGCCGATCGTGGGCGACAAGTTCGACCCCGCCGTCGACCGCTTCCTGCAGCCGGCGACGTTCTTCGGCACCCAGCCGGCTGATTTCGGTAACGCCACCCGGCACAACCCGAAGGTGCGCACCTTCTGGGGCCAGTCGGAAAACGTCAGCATCGCGCGCACCTTCCAGATTACGGAAGGGATCCGCATCGACTTGCGCGGCGAGGCTTTCAACCTGTTCAACCGCACGATCTTCGGCACCGGCAGCACGAATCTGAATGCCGGCAATTTCGGAGTCGTATTGAATCAGGCGAACGACCCGCGCCAGATGCAGCTCGGCTTGAAGCTGTACTGGTAACAACCAAAGGAAAAGGCCCGGTGCGCTTTGCGGCGCACCGGGCCTTTTCTTGTTTACGGGGAGTGTTAGTCTTCGTCGTGCTGCGCGGAGAGCGACGTCAGCACGTTCATGTCTTCGAGCGTGGTAACGTCGCCGGCCACCGTGTGGCTGGTGACGATTTCGCGGAGCAGGCGGCGCATGATTTTGCCGCTGCGGGTCTTCGGCAACGCTTCGGTAAAGCGGATCTCTTCGGGACGCGCGAACGGCCCGATCTCGTGAGCCACCCACTGGCGCAGTTCGAGGCCCAGCTTGTCGTGATCGGTAATGCCCTTCTTCAACGTCACGAAGCAGCACACGGCCTGGCCGGTGATTTCGTGGGGCTTGCCGACGACGGCGGACTCGGCAACCGCCGGGTGGCGGACGAGAGCCGATTCGATTTCCATGGTGCTCAGGCGGTGGCCGCTGACGTTCATGACGTCATCGACACGGCCGAGGATCCAGTAGTAGCCGTCCTTGTCGCGGCGGGCGGCGTCGCCGGTGAAGTAGGCGCCGGGAACCTTGGACCAATACTGTTCCTTGTAGCGTTCCGGATCGCCCCATATGGTGCGGAGCATGGCGGGCCAGGGGGTCTTGAGAATCAGGAACCCTTCGTGGCCGTCGGGAACCGGGTTGCCGGCGTGGTCGACGATTTCGGCGACGAGGCCGGGAATGGGCAGCGTGCCGGAGCCGGGCTTCAACGGGACAGCGCCGGGCATGGGAGCGATTAAGATCGCGCCGGTTTCGGTCTGCCACCAGGTGTCGACGATTGGGCACTTCTCGTTGCCGATGATGCGGTGGAACCATTCCCAAGCGGCAGGATTGATGGGCTCACCGACCGAGCCGAGCAGGCGGATGCTGGAGAGATTGTGGCGTTCGGGCCAGTGATCGCCCTGGCGGATCAAGGCGCGAATGGCGGTGGGCGAGGTATAGAAAATGCTGACCTTGTACTTGTCGACGAGACGCCACCAGCGATCGAAGGCCGGCGTGTCGGGCGCGCCTTCGTAGATCACCGTCGTGGCGCCAGCGGCCAGCGGTCCGTAGACGACATAGGAGTGGCCGGTGACCCAGCCGACGTCGGCGGTGCACCAGTAGGTGTCGGACTCTTTCAGGTCGAAGATCCACTTCATGGTCATCTGCGCCTGCAGGAGGTAGCCGCCGGTGGTGTGGAGGATGCCCTTGGGTTTGCCGGTGGTGCCGGAGGTGTAGAGGACGTAGAGCGGGTGTTCGCTGTCGAGCTCGGCGGCGGGGACGTCTTCTCGGGCGGTTTCGTCGAGGACGTTCCACCAGTGATCGCGGCCGGCTTCCATGTGGCAGTCCGAACCGGTGCGCTTGTAGACGACGCAGTGTTCAACAGTCGGGCAGAATTTGAGGGCTTCGTCGACGGCGTCCTTCAAGCGGACTTCCTTGCCGCGGCGCCAGCCGCCATCGGCGGTGAGAACCACCTTGGCTTCCAGATCCTGGATGCGGGCCTTCAACGCTTCGGCGGAGAAGCCACCGAAGACGACCGAGTGGGTGACGCCGATGCGGGCGCAGGCGAGCATGGCGATGGCGGCTTCCGGGATCATCGGCATGTAGATGATCGAGCGGTCGCCGGCCTTGAGGCCGAGCTGCTGGAGCGAGGAGGCGAAGCGGCAGACGAGACGGTGGAGTTCCTGGTAGGTGATGATGCGCTGGTCGCCGGGTTCGCCTTCGAAGATGATGGCGGCTTTATTCTTGCGGGCGGTTTTGGTGTGGCGCTCGACGCAATTGTAGGCGACGTTGAGCTTGCCGCCGGTGAACCATTGGACGAAGGGCGGCTGCCAGTCGAGCGCCTTGTCGAAGGGTTTGAACCAGTCGAGTTCGGTCTCGGCTAAGTTGCCCCAGAAGGCGGAGGGATCGGTGACGGCGCTATCGTAGAGCGCCTTGTAGGCGTCCATTCCGGAGACGTTGGCTTGCGCGGCGAACTCGGCCGACGGCGGTACCAGCGTTGGCAAGGAGACGGGCTTGGCGGGTTGAGTCATCAGCCGTTTATTCTATCAATGGTTCGGGGCTTCCCTGCCGGGCGTGCGCTTTACTATGATTGGATTCTTGCTATGACACCGATCCCAGTCGACCAACAACAATCAGTCGTCGAACGCCTGACCGCGGCCTGCGGCGGCTCCTACACGCCCGAGCAACGGCGGAAGTATTTCATCACCGGCCCGCAGTGGGCGGCAGCCTACGAAGGCAATTCGCTGTTTCAGGATAAGACGCGGCCCACGGTTGGGTTTGAGCGCGTCATCGAAGAGTACGCCAAGATCGGCATTGGCTACTGGTGCACGCACGACACCGACGTGATTCCGACCGAGCATTTGGGGCGGGACGGGCAGGCGGAGATTGTCGGGCGGATCGGCGAGTCGCTGAAGAAGAATGGACTGGCGTGTTCGATGGTGACGACCGAGACCTTCCACAATCCGGTGTGGGCGGCGAGTTCGGCGCCGCATGCGGGGCAGGTGCGCGAGTACGCCAACTGGCGTGTGGAGAACACGGTTGGCATCGGGCACGAATTGGGCGCGCAGTATGCGGTGTACTGGCCGGGCGCGCTGGGGTATTTCATTCAGGGCGCGATGGACGAATTGCAGACCTTGAAGTGGTACGCCGAATGCATCAATGCCGCGTGCGAGAAGGACATTGAGCTGGCCGGGAAGCTGGGCCGGGCGACGTTGAAGCACTGCATGGAAGCCAAGCCGTTTGAGCCGGTGGCGGAGATTCTACTGCCGACGTCGGATTCTATGCTGGCGTTGATTTTCTCGGGGCTGATTAAGCATCCGGGGATGGTGGGGTTGAACCCGGAGTACCTGCACGAGCTGATGTGGGGCACGGCGCCGCGGGCGGCACTGGCGCGGGCGTTGATGTGCGGGAAGCTGTTTCACTTCGACATTAACGACGGGTACGCGGGTAAGCATGACGTCGATATTGCGATCGGGCTGGTGAATCCGCTGGATTGGTTGAACGTGTTCGTGCTGCTGCGCACGTATGGGTACAACGGGCCGTTCAACTTGGATTACAAGCCGCCGCGCACGACGTCGGTGCACGGGGTGTTCCATTTGAGCTTCCCGACGGCGGTGGACCGGTTCATCACGTTGTGGGAGATGGCGGGCGAGGCGATGACCGATTCGGTGATCGTGGGCGCGACCGATGCGTTGAAGGCGGGCGGGCCGCGCGTTTCCGATTACCGCGACGCGGCGGGCATGACGGCGGCGAATAAAGAACTGCTGTCGCTGCACGAGCTGATTTCGCATCGGCTGTTCCAGATTCTGGTGGGGCAGAATAAGGGGCGGACGTTCTCGGTTTAGCTGTTTTTTGACACACTTCGGGTGTCGGCAGGGGCTTCGTGGTCGTTTTTATGACGGCTGCGGGGCCCTTTTGCTTATGTCCGGAGCGCGGTGTCGGGCTGATGGGTGGGCTCGACGGGCGGCGGAGCGGGAATTTCCGGGTTTGCGGTCGGATTTTCCTCAACTTTAGGGGTTTCCC
>CAMATG010000481.1 GCA_945860645.1 Candidatus Sulfopaludibacter sp. SbA3
ACCCGGCCCCAATTCCGTCCAGTATCCGGGGACATGGCGGGCAAAACCCACGGAACCAGCAGCCTTGTCCCCCATCCCAGCCCTTCCGCCCGCGAGGAACGCTCCGCCCGCCAACAACCCTACATCCGCCGCAACGCCCGCAACCACACACTCATCCCATGCAAATGATCCACATGGTCCAGCGGGCTATCCCCAGCAAACCCCATCACAACGAACCGCCCCTTCCGCGCATCCGACAACTGCTGCATCCCCACCGGCCCCGACCGCAACACCGGCATCCGCTTCAACTTCAACTGCTTCAACAACCAATCCGTTGTCTCCCTCGTACTCGGAAACGTCCCCGGATACACCTCCGAATGCGTAATCAACATCCGCTTCCGCCCCAACGACGCATCCCGCGCAAACTGCAAAAACACATCCAACCCCGCCGGATCAATCTCTTTCCCCAAATAGTCCGAATGCAACCCGTCCATCAATAGCACCGTATCAATCCGCCGGTACGAATGCTTCAATATCGCCCGCACCGCCCCATACCCGGCACTAAACGCACTCAGATACACCGGCCGCCGCCCCGCCCCCGCCTCCGCCAACAAAGCCTGAAACGCCTGCGGCGTCTTATACGCATCCTGGTAGATATCGGAGATCGAACCCAGATACAACGACACAATCGTCACATCCGGAAACACCCCCGCAATCGCCTGCTCCGGCAACCACGTGTCCCCATGAAAGTGCAGAATCACCGGCGACGCCGGCCCCGGATGCCCCACTGTCAGCACCCGCCCCTTCCGCCTCCCGGTCGCGACGTTCCGCTGCACCACCCGGTCATGCGTCCGAGTGGCCTCCGTAATAGGTGACGGGTTCTGCCCCACCTGCATGGCCAGACCTGCGAACAACAGGGCGCTGATCATGCCCTCATTTTACGCCCACTCCATCACTCCACGGGACGGGGCGGCCCGATCTTGCCCATGATCTTTCGAACATACTCCTGCGTCTCCGGAATCGGCGGCACCCCGCCAGCCGCGTCCACACGAGCCGGCCCGGCGTTGTAGGCCGCCAAAGCCTTCGCAATGTCCCCTCCATACCGCTCCAACATCTGCTTCAAATACTGCGTCCCCGCCGTGATGTTCTGACTCGGGTCGTACGGATCGGTCACCTGCAAACTCTCCGCCGTCGCCGGCATCAACTGCATCAACCCCATCGCCCCCACCGGCGAAACCGCGCACGGCGAATAGGCCGACTCCGCCTCCACCACCGCCCGCACCAGCCCCGCGTCCACTTTGTTCTTCGTCGCCTCCCGGTCAATGATCGGTTTCATCGCCGCCGCCGTCACCGGCGGACAATCGGCCGGCGGAGGCGGCCCCGGCGCCGCGGTCGAAGAGGCAACCATCGGAGCCGCCTGCCCCCCAAACGGCGGCGGAAAACTCTCTCGAATCCCCTGCATCTGCCGCTCCACGCTCAGCCGCTGCCGTTCAAAACTGTTCACAGGCTTCGGCAATTCCTTCGGCGGATCCTTCGGCTTCGCCGCCTCCTCGGCCCCAAACACGCCCAACGCCATCACTAGAAAAATCAAAATCCACATCACTCAACTTATCGGCCCCCCGCCCGAAAACAAGAGATAAGATTTTCCCGACCCCACGCAGGCGCTATCCTGAAAGAAGCGCGCTTACCCAACCCGGCCGAAGCGCCCGCACAATCGAATGAGTCTGGTCTTTCCCACGCAGCAACCGTTCCGTCGCCGGTCCGTAGTAGGCGAGCTCCTCGAAGAGCGCCAAAGCCTCCGCGACGCCGCCCGCGCCGCCTCCGAAACCAGCGCCCGTGCCCTCGTCGACAAACAGTTCGCCGATGGCTACTGGTGCGGCGAACTCCTCGCCGACATCTCCCTCGAAGCCGATTACGTTCTCCTCGAACTCTGGCTCCACCCCCCCGAACACGGCCGCTGGAACCCGCCCACCAAATCCCGCCTGGAAAAGGTCTGCCGCCGGATCCTCTCCCAGCAAATGGCCGACGGCGGCTGGTGGATCTACCCCGACGGCCCCGCCGACGTCAATTCCACCGTCAAAGCCTACACCGCCCTCCGCCTCTGCGGCTTCTCCCCCGACGACGAACCCCTCCGCCGCGCCCGCGCCCGCGTGCTCGCCCTCGGTGGCCTCCAAGCCTGCAACAGCTACACCAAAATCAACCTCAGCCTCTTCGGCCTCTACCCCCGCAAATACGTCCCCAGCATTCCCCCCGAACTCGTCCTCATGCCCGGCGGGTCGCTCTACATGGGCGGCGTTCTCTACGAAATGGCCTCCTGGACCCGCGCCATCGTCGTCCCCCTCTCCATCGTCCAGTCCGTCGGCGGCGTCCGCCCCGCCCCCGATGGCATCAACGTCGACGAACTCATCCACCCCGATCGCAAACTCAGCCTCCCCAAACGCGATCGCTTCCTTTCAACGATCTTCCACCACGTCGACAAGCTCCTCAAAATCTGGGAACGCCGCGGCCACCGCGACGCCCGCATCGCCGCCATCCGCCAGGCTGAAAAGTGGATGATGGACCACTGCCGCAACTCTGACGGCCTCGGCGCCATCTACCCCGCCATGCAGTACACCATCATGGCCCTCGACGCCTTGGGCTACCCCGAAGATCACCCCGACTTAATCGAAGCCAAAGCCCACTTCGATAACCTCATCACCGAAACCGGCGACGAACTCTATTTCCAGCCCTGCTTCTCCCCCGTCTGGGATACCGCCTACGCAGCCTTCGCCCTCGCCGAAGCCGGCCACCCCAATCCCGAAGCCCTCCGCAAATCCGCCGACTGGCTCCTCTCCAAAGAAATCCGCCGCCGCGGCGATTGGTCCGTCAAACGCCCCCAATTGCAACCCTCCGGCTGGGCCTTCGAATTCGCCAACGAACAGTACCCCGACATTGACGACACCGCCATCGTCCTCATGTGTCTCGAACACGCCGTAGCCAGCGATCCCTTTAAACAGAGGGCCGTCGAAGACCGCGCCATCGCCTGGCTCAAAGGCATGCAGTCCCGCGACGGGGGCTACGCCGCCTTCGATGCCGACAACGACTGGGGCGTCCTCAACGCCATCCCCTTCTCCGACCACAACGCCATGCTCGACCCCACCTGTCCGGACATCACCGGCCGCGTGCTCGAAGCCCTCTGCCGCCGAGGCGTGCCGAAGTCCGATCCAGCCGTCCGCGACGCCGTTCATTACCTCGTCAACACCCAGGAAAAGAACGGCAGCTGGTACGGCCGCTGGGGCGTAAATTACTTGTACGGAACCTTCCTCGCCGTCCGCGGTCTCCAGGCCGCCGGCTACGACGATCCCAACCTCTACCGCCGCGCCGCCGACTGGGTCATCTCCGTCCAAAACGCCGACGGCGGCTGGGGTGAAAGCTGCGCCGGCTACGTCAACGACGAGTTCATCGGCGCCCCCTCCACCCCCTCCCAAACCGCCTGGGCCCTCCTCACCCTCCACGCCACCGGCCGCAAGGATTCCCCCTACGCCGAACGCGGCATCCGCCACCTCCTCGAAACCCAGTCCCCCGTCGGCTCCTGGCCCGAATCCCTCGCCACCGGCACCGGTTTCCCAAACGTCTTCTACATGCGATATACCATGTACCGGCACTACTTCCCCCTCTGGGTATTAGGACTCTACGCAAAATGACCCGCCGCACCCTCCTCACCGCCGCCTCCGTTCTTTCCACCACACAAGTCCGCGGCGCCAACGAGAGGGTGAATGTCACACTGGTCGGCCTCGGCGGCCGCGGCCAGGATCACGCGAAGTTCTACAACGAAGTCGCCACCGCCAACATCACCGGCGTCTGCGACGTCAACCAGGCCGCCCGCGAACGCGGCGTCGCCATGGTCGAAAAACTGACCGGCCGCAAGCCCAAAGAATATAGCGATATGCGCCAGGTCTTCGACGACAAGTCCGTCGACGCCGTCTCGCTCGCCATCCCCAACCACTGGCATGCGCTGGCCACCATCTGGGCCTGCCAGGCCGGCAAAGACGTCTACTGCGAAAAACCCGCCAGCCACAACATCTTCGAAGGCCGCCAGATGACCGCCGCCGCCCGCAAGTACGGCCGCATGGTGCAGGTGGGCTCCCAAAGCCGCTCGATTGCCCACAAAATCGAAGGCATCAATCTCCTGCACCAGGGAATCATCGGCAAGGTCTATCTGGCAAAAGGGCTCTGCTACAAACGCCGCAAATCCATCGGCCGCAAGCCCGATCTCCCCACCCCGCCCCCCGGCGTCGATTGGGACAAGTTCCTCGGCCCCGCCCCCATGCGGCCCTTCAACGAGTTAAGATTCGCCTACAACTGGCACTGGTTCTGGGACACCGGCAACGGTGACATCGGCAACCAGGGCGTCCATGAAATGGACATCGCCCGCTGGGGCCTCGGCAAGTCGGAGCTCCCCAAATCCGTCTACTCCTTCGGCGGCAAATTCGTCTACGACGACGCCCAGGAAACACCCAACACCCAAACGGCGATTTTCGATTACGGCGACGTCCAAATGGAGTTCGAAGTCCGCGGCCTCCTCACCCCGGAAGAAGGCAAACTCCCCTTCCGCAACGGCCACACCATCGGCAATCTTTTCTTCGGTAGCGAAGGCGTCATGGTGATGGATCTCATGGGCTACCAGGTCTACAAAGGCGAAGAGCACCAGAAGGTGATGGACGTGAACTACAAGGAAAAGCGAGCCTGGGACACCGCCCCCCACATGGCCAACTTCCTCGAAGCAGTCAAGTCCCGCAAGGTCTCCGATCTCCACGCCGATATCGAATCCGGCGCCAACGCCGCCGCCCTCTGCCACATGGCCAACATCAGCTACCGCACCGGCCGCAAGCTCACCTTTGACCCGCAAACCCTGCGCTTCGCCAATGACAACGAAGCCAACAAACACCTCACCCGCGACTACCGCAAGCCCTACGTCGTCCCGGAAAAGGTCTAACCCGCTCGCCGCATCCCGAACTTCCCGGCGGCAACCAGCAACGGGTCGGACAGCGTCAGCCGCGCCACCACTTTCTTCGGAATCAGCGGCGTATGCGAAACCGTCGTCAGGTAGTTCGGAATCTGCCAGGGATCGTCCTCAGCCGTCATCCACCCCGTCCCGTCAAACCGGGCCAGATTAATCGGGCGCGAATACCCCCGCAGCGTCCTTTCCCCGCGCTGGTTGAAGTAGTGTTCGAAGTACGACATCGCCAACTCCCGCAGCGTCTTATACACCGGCTCCCGATACCGCAACCCGGCGTAATTGGATTTTCCAATCGCCCCCCCACAACCCATCCCGCCGAAAGACAGCCAACACATGGTCGTCGTCCCGCTGCGCCTGGAGATCCAAAATCAACGGCGGATACCCCACCAGCCGCAGCGCCGTCGCCGCCAGCATCGCCCCCTCCATGCAGTGCCCCCGCCGCTCCCGCAACACCCGTCGCGGCGACCGGCATGAGACGCTCGGATCGTACAGAATCTCCTCGTCCAAAAAC
>CAMATG010000482.1 GCA_945860645.1 Candidatus Sulfopaludibacter sp. SbA3
TTGTTCAGGATGCGGTGGAGGGTGCCGTTGAAGACGTTTTGCTGAGAGGCTTCGGGGACGTCGCAGGCCTTCAGGAGCTTTTTGTAGAGATCGAGTTCGCGGTCGAATTCGGCGATTTCGCCGTTGAAGATGTCGGAGCCGAAGACGAGTTTTTCGAAGGCGCTGATGTTGGTTTTGGGGGTGTGGGGGCTGACGACGCCGTCCCACCAGAAGATGGATTTGAAGTAGGCGAGGTCGGCTTGTTTTTTGTAGAGGGTGGAGCCGGAGACATCGAATAAGAGATTGGGATTCCAGCGGCCGAGTTCGGCGGCCCAGGCGTAGTCGGGGTTGCCGAGATGGGCGGCGATGAGGGTGAGCTTGGGGAAGCGACGGGCGATGAGGTCGAGCGTGGTGATGCGCATGCGGTCGGAGGAGACGTTTTGGGGTTCGGCGAAGTTGCGGCGGTTGACGATGCCGGTGTGGAAGATGAGGATCATTCCATATTTTTCGGCGCGTTCGTAGATGGCCCAGTAGCGCTTGTCGTCGTAGGCTGCTTCGGGGCCGGTGAGTTCGCCGAGGCCGCGGAAGCCGGCGTTGTGGAACATGTCGACGAGTTGGAGTGCGTTGGGGGAATCGAGCGACATCTGGCCGATGCCGAAGAAGCGGTTGGGGTGGGTTTTTATGAAGTTTTGGACGGAGGGGACGTCTTTTTCGAGGGTGATGAGGAGGGCCTGGCCGTCGAGGGCGGCGAGTTTATCGTGGAATTTGGTGAGGAAAGCGGGGTCGCCGTTGTGGTGGACGTGGGCGTCGATTAGTTTGGGTTGGGAGTTTAGGAGGAGGGTTGTTAGGGCTAGGAGGAGCAGACGCATGGGGTGCGTTTGATTGTATCGAATGAGGGGGGGCTTCTTCCTTCCTCCTTTCCAGGTCCTCCCCTTTCCCGGGGTGCCTGGCACCGGGGAGAGAGTTTTGGTGAGGGGAGGTTGCGTCGGACAGGCCCGGTGCCAGGCACCTAACGGGGTGTCGGACGGTTTGGGGTGATCGTCTCCCCTCCGTCTACTTCCTTTTCCCTTGTTTCTCCTCTGCTGCTTCTCCTGTGCTCTTCCTTTGCTTCCTGGGCTACTGGAGCCAGCCGGTGTTGTTGGCGGCGGAGTCGGTGAGCCAGAGGTAGAGGTTGCGGGTGCCGGTGGTGTAGCTGCCCTGGCGGGTGATGCTGAGGTTCAGGATGGTGTCGGTGCCGGAGGATGTGACGGAGGTGGCGGCGGCGTTGATGCGGCACTGGCTGTTTTGGATGTTCGTGCCGGTGCCGATGACGAAGGCGCTGATGGCGGTGAGTGCGTCGTTGTAGAGGTAGATGGCGTTGGTGGCGCGGTCCCAGACACCGTGGCAGCTGCCGGTGGGGATGGAGGTGTTGCTGTTCAGCAGGAAGTAGATGCGTTGAAGGTCGGTGGCGCCGTCGGCGTCGCGGGCGGTGATCGTGTAGGTGGAGCTGTTCAGGACCGAGGAGACGAGCGTGGGGACCTGGTTGGTGGCGCCGGCGAGGGTCCAGGTGGCGGCTTGCTGCCAGCCGCTGCCGTTGTTGTCGTTATCGGTGACCCAGGTGTAGAGGGTTTTCGCGCCGGTAGCGTAGCCGCCCTGGCGGGTGATGTTGAGATTGAGAACGAGATCGGTGCCGGAGGTGGTGACGGTGGTGGCGGCGCCGTTGATGCGGCACTGGCTGTTCTGAATGGTGTTGGCCGTGCCGACGAGGAGACCGGAGATGCTGCTGAGCCCGTCGTTGTAGAGGAAGACGGCGTTGCTGGCACGGTCGTAGAGGCCGTGGCACCCGCCGGTGGGGATGGTGGTGTTGGAGTTGATGAGGAAGTAGATGCGCTGGAGGTTTGTGGCGCCATCAGGGTCGCGGGCGGTGAGGGTAAAGGTCTGGGTGGCGGCGGTGGCGGCGGTGGGGGCTGCCGAAGCGAGGGTGGGCGGCTGGTTGCCGGTGGCGAGGGTCCAGGTGGAGGCTTGCTGCCAGCCGGAGCCGGTGCCGGGGGTGTCGGTGACCCAGATATAGAGATTCTTGGCGCCGGTGGAGAAGCTGCCCTGGCGGGTGATGTTGAGGGTGAGAATGATATCGGTGGGGCCGTAGGTGACCGAGCTGGCCGCGCCGTTGAGACGGCACTGGCCGTTCTGGATGGAGGACGCCGTGCCGGGGGTGAGGGGGCCAGCGAGGGCCGAAAGGGCGTCGTTGTAGAGATAGAGCGCGTTAGCGGGACGGTCGTAGAAGCCGTGGCAGCCGCCGGTGGGGACGCTGGTATTGGTGGCGACGAGGAAGTAGAAGCGCTGCAAGTCGCCGGAGCCGTTGGCGTCGCGGCCGGTGAGCGTGAACGACTGGGTGGCGACGGTGGAGGCGGATGGCGCGGAGGCGGCGAGCGAGGGCGGCTGGGCGACCGGGTTCCAGGCACCGGCCTGCTGCCAGCCGGAGGCGACGCCGGAGTTGGTATTGGATGTGGCCCAAATGTAGAGGTTCTTGCTGGTGGAGGCGTAGGCACCGTAGAGGGTGACGCGCAGGGTAAGGGTTAAATCCGTGCCGGCCGTGGTGACGGTGGAGGCGTTGACGCGGCACTGCGAGTTTTGGAGCGTGCCGGTGGGGCCCATGAGGGTGGTGAGGGCGTCGTTGTAAAGGTAGAACCGGTTCGTGGCACGTTCGTAGAAGCCGTGGCAGGTATTGGCGGGGACAGCGGAGGAGGTGTAGACCTGGAAGTAGACGCGAGCGGTGTCGGTGGCGCCGTTGGTGTTGCGGACGGTGAAGGGGAAGGTGGCTTCGAGGGACGTTACGGTGGGGACGGCGGGATAAAGGGCGCGGGCACCGGCAATGTCGCCGGCAGAGAGGGCCGACTGCTGGCCGATGGCGATGCCGGCGGGAATGGTTTCAATGGTCGGCTGGCCGTTGGTGGAAAACGCATAGGCGCTGTAGTGCATGATGGAACCGTAGTCGTAGGCGCCGATATCATCACTTATGGTGGGTGCTTTGTCGAAGTTACCCGTCATGCCGGCGGTAATATTCGCATAATTGACTCGGATATATGTGTCGCGATCTTCGCGGGTCTGTTCGTGGAAGAGACCGACGGCGTGGCCGATTTCATGAATGACGGCGCCGGTGCCGCAGTAAGAGCCGAGCATGATGATTTGACCGGCGACGCGGATGTTGCCGATGTAAGACCAACATTCGCCGTTATTGGGGGAGTTGGTGAAGCGGATATAGTTCGCTTCGCCGTTGCGGGGGCGGATGGTGAGGCTGCCGGCGAGGCGGGTATTCCAATGATCGACGGCGTTGGTGATGCGGGTTTGATTGGGGAGGGCGGGATCGATTTCGTAGGGGACGACACCGGCGGGCCAGCGGTAGTAGGTGCTGGTCATGCCGATGCTTTCGCGCTGGGCGGCGAGCTCCTTTTCCGAGACCGGCTTGATGGTGTCGGCCGGGCCGAGGATGATATCGCCATCATAGATGGCCATGCCGTTGCGCACCTGATAGGACACGACGTTGCCGCGGAAGACGGTCTTGCCGGCGGCGCCGATTTCAGTGGCCGGCGCGGGGCGGGTGAGCCTTTCGAGCCCCGCTGGCGTGAGGTGGCGGAGTTTGGTGACGAGGAAGGGATTGGCGAAGGGGGCGGGGCCGGGAAAGTCGAGTTCGAGCAGGGCGGCGGGGCCGGGGACGGCGTCCGACCAGAAGGGGTTGCCGTGGAGCGGGCCGACGTTTTCGTAGATGGCGGTGATGGCGCCGGGTTCGCCGGATTCGGTGAGAGACCGGAGGATGAGGCGGGCGCCGGGAGGGAGGCGTAGTTCCTCAATAAACACCTGGACGCCAGCGGCGCCGGGGGCGTGGAAGTGGAACTGATTGGTGTCGGGTAGGGCGACGGTGTGACCGTCGGCATCGGCATCGGGAATGATGGATATCTGAGCCGGGAGGGAGGGGAGGCCTAGGACCAATAACAGGGCGGGGGTATATAAATTCAGTTTCACCGGATCTTACTCCTACCGTTCTTTTCGGACGGTACAAGTAAATGATCAGATAATTCCGATTCTTAGTAACTTAGGGTTCCGGCTGTCGCTGGTCCCTCACTTTGCCTACCGAATTTGTCCTTTTTCGTAAATCCGAGATTTAGCGGTACAGGACAAATTCGGTAGAGGTATCCCCTAAGTGCTCCGGACTACTGTGCGATGGGGGTGGTGAAGATGGCGGCTTTGTAGGTGAGGGGTTTGGAGACGTCCATGGTGAACTGCATGGGGACGGAGACGGTTTGGCCGGGGGCGATGGTGTTGGGCAGGGTGAAGGTGCCGCCGGCGGGGGTGGGGAAGTTGGCATTGGCCAGGGCGACGCCGGGGGGCAGTTCGGTGATGGCCAATTGATTGGCTCCGGCGATGGTGTTGCCGGAGTTGTTAGTCAGGCTGATGGTGGAGCTGTAGAGGCGGGTGCCGCGGTTGAAGGCGACGATGGTTTTGGTGACGCCGAACTGCGCTGAGATATCGAAGCCGTTGGAGAGGCGGACGAAGACGGGGTCGTGATCGGAGTAGCGTTCGGGGGTGTTGAAGTTACCGCGGAAGGTGGCTTCGTTGAAGTCGGCGTTGATGCGGAGGTAGCCGCCGCCCATGAAGAGGGACTTGGCGGCGGGATTCATGAGGGCGTGATCGATGGTCTGGTGGTTGCCATCGAAGACATAGGAGTAGCGTTGGGCGGCGGGGAGGAGCGAGACGAGATTGGTGAGGGGGGCGTAGGCAGGGTCGGCGGTGGCGGTGAGGACCTGGGTGGCGGGGGCGGGGGTGCTCATGATGGTGTTGATGGAGTCGACGTAGCCGTCGTTGACGTCGAAGGCGTTGAAGTCGCCGACGAGGACGATGTTGGCGTTGGGGTTGGTGGTGAGTTCATCCTGGACGAGGCCGGCGACGTAGTTGGCCTGGGCGGCCCGTTTGGCGCGGACGCGGGCGCCATCAGTGGAGAGGGGGCAGGCGGTGGTGGAGCCAACGTCGATGAGGGAGCGGAGGTGATTGACGAAGACGGAGTAGGAGTTGCCGCCGGTGATGGCGGTGGCGCGGAGGCGGAGGGTGGGGCGATCGTTGAGGAGTTCCTGGTTGTTGCTGCAGGGGCTCAAGTAGGTGAGGGTGGAGCCGAGTTGGGTGACGGCGGTGACGGAGACGCGGTCGGCACGGACGAGGAAGCCGACGTCGATGCCGCCCTGGTCATTGCCTTCGACGAGGTAGGGGGTGTAGTTGGCGCCACCTTGGGAACTGATTCTATCGGCGATGAGGCCGAGGGCGGTGAGGTTTTCGACTTCTTCGAGGCCGATGATGTCGGGATTATTGAGCAGCGTTCGAACGGCGAGGGAGACCTTCGTGAGGCGGCCGTCGAGGGCGACGGAGGTAAGGACGGGTTCGCCGATTCCAGGATCATTTACGGAATCGAAGAAGCGTTCGACGTTCATGGCTGCGATGGTGATGGAGTTGGGGTTAGGGATTAGTGAGGTG
>CAMATG010000483.1 GCA_945860645.1 Candidatus Sulfopaludibacter sp. SbA3
CTTCGCCGTCTCTGGCGCGGACCCTCCGAAATCGTCCTCGCGCCCAAGGCCTTCGACCTCCTCGCCTACCTCGCCCAGCGCCCCGGTGCCGTCTGCAGCCGCGACGAACTCTTCGCCGCCCTCTGGCCCAATACCTTCGTTGACGATCACGCTCTCTCCGTCCAAATTGCCGACGTCCGTCGCGCCCTGGGCGACTCGCCGAAGTCCCCCCAATACATCGAAACCCGCTCCCGCCGCGGCTACTGCTTCCTGTCCACGACCAACCCCGCCGCCGCCCCGGCCCCGCCCCTCCCACAAGCCCAATCCATCCCCGAAACCCGCTACGCCGTCAGCGGCGACGTCAACATCGCCTACCAGGTCTTCGGCTCCGGCCCCATCGATCTGGTCTTTGTCATGGGCTGGGTCTCGCATCTGGAATACTTCTGGCGCGAGCCCCGCTTTGCCGCCTTCCTCCGCCGCCTCGGCACCCTCGCCCGCGTCATTCTCTTCGATAAGCGCGGCACCGGCCTTTCGGACCGCGTCCCCCTCTCCCAACTCCCCACCCTCGAACAGCGCATGGACGACGTCCGCGCCGTCATGGAAGCCGCCGGGTCCAGCCGCGCCGTCCTCTGCGGCGTCTCCGAAGGCGGCCCGCTCTGCACCCTCTTCGCCGCCACCCACCCGGAAAAAACCCTCGGCCTCGTCATGATCGGCAGCTACGCCCGCCGCCTCCGTGATGCCGATTATCCCTGGGGCCCCACCCGCGAAGACCGCGACCTCTACTGCCGCTACATCCGTGAAAACTGGGGCGGCCCCGTGGGCATTGACGACCGCGCCCCCTCCCTCGCCCAGGACCCCGCCTTCCGCGACTGGTGGGCAACCTACCTCCGCATGGGCGCCAGCCCCGGCGCCGCCGAAGCCCTCACCCGCATGAACGCCGATATCGACGTTCGCCCAATCCTCCCCACCATCCGCACCCGCACCCTCGTCCTCCATCGGCGCGACGACAAATGCCTTCTGCTCGAAGAGGGCCGCCTCATGGCCGACCGCATCCCCGGCGCCCGCTTCGTCGAACTCGACGGCGCCGACCACCTCCCGTTCATCGGTGACCAGGAACCCCTCTTCGCCGAAATCCAGAGTTTCCTCGCCACCAGCGCCATCACCGCCGAACCGGAACGTTCCCTCGCCACCATCCTCTGCGTCGAAATCCCCACGCCCGATCTGGCCCGCCTGCAGATCCACCTCCGCCGCGAAATCGGCTGGTTCCGCGGCCGCCCCGGCGATCTCGGCACCGGCGCCCCTCTGGCAACGTTCGACGGCCCCGCCCGCGCCATCCGCTGCGCCCATTCCATCGTCACACACGCCGGCGGCTACGGCGTCCGCCTCCGTGCCTCGCTCCATACCGGCGAATGTGAGTTCGATCAGGCTGGCCTCCCCGCCGGCTCTGCCGTCAAAATGGCCGGCACGTTCCTCCCCCAGTCGCCCCTCGGTGGTGTCGTCGTCTCCCGCGTCGTCAAGGATCTCGTCGCCGGCTCCGGTATCCGCTTTTCCGACGGCCGCAACCTCCAAATCCCCGGCCAGCCCGACCCCTGGGAACTCTACGAAGTCATCGGCTGCTGAGCCGTCAGCAAAGGAATTACAAATTCCTTACCACCCGGTGATCATTTCCCTACTCCTTTTCCGTATTGTCGATTGCAGAGGATAATTGCAATGAACATACCGGAACACGTTAAGGGCGGTCGAGAACTCATCCCAGGTCAGGCGTTTGACCTCACCGTTCCCGTCGGCCGTCCCGGTCGCATTACCATTTTTGCCTCCGCCCGCCGCCGCTCGCTCCACCTCGCCACACCGGCCCATTGCCGTGTCGAGCTCTACCAACCCGGCTCCATCCACCCCGTCGCCACCCGCGAAATCAACGGCGCCGGCCTGCTCTGTATCCTCGAGTTCGACGCCCGCAACACCGCCGGCCTCTGGACCGCCCGCATCAGCAACATCAACAGCCTGCCCATTCAGGTCACCCTCGAAGTCTCCTATCCCGGCATCGAAGACTTGCAAATTCGCCACTTCCCATCGCATTTCCTGGAAGCCATCGCCAGCCGCCTCTTTGCCGAAACCACCGTCCTCCTGCAGCACGGCCGCAACGCCAGCGCCATCCGCTTCGCCCCGTGCCTCGGCCTGCGCGACGCCCGCTTCACCATCCCCGCGCTCGAGCGCCGCGTCTCCCCGCCCCTCCTGCCCGAACTTCAGATCACCGAACAGATCACCGACATCAACAGCAACTCCATCCGCATGCGCCTCCTGCCCGGCTCGGTCGCCAACCCCGGCGGCACCCTGCGCCTGGAAATCGGGTTTGAGGAGGATGGCGAAGAGCTCATCGGCAGCTTCCCCATCCACCTTGCCCGCATGAAACTGCTGGTGGAACTCGATCTCGGCTGCGCCGACAACCGCATCTCGTTCAACAACGTCCGTGTCACGTTCGATTTCGACATCGACATTCAGCCCCTCCCCGTATGGATGTACAATCCCATGTTCGACTTCCAGGACCGTTTCCAGGAAGCCGTCCGCGCCGGAGTTCGCACGGCGTTTGAAGATGTGGATACGGTGGAATCGGTCACCCTCGGCTTCACCCGCGGGCTGGAAACGGTACTCGGCAACACGGCCCGCATCGCCACGCTCCAACTGGAAAACGGCCAGCTATGCTTAAGCCTCTTCCGCCAGGCCCAATCCGCCGTCGCCTAGCATCCGCGATACCATGGGCAGCGTATCCAAATGCGCCATCCGCTCCTCCTCCATTCCGTCAGCTACGCCGGCCTCTGGGGCCAGGCCTATCTCCCCATCGACGCCTTTCTCGCCAAAGCCGAATCCCTCGGCTACGACGGCGTCATGATCATGGCCAAGCGCCCTCACGTCTCCCCCCTCGACTACGGCGCCGCCGAGCGTGCCCATCTCCGCGCCCTGCTCGCCAAGCACAATCTGGACCACAACGTCCTCGCTGGCTACTGCGACCTCACCACCGGCCTCGACCGCCGCGACATCCCCCACAAAGAGATCCAGCTGGCCTACCTGAAGGAGCTCTGCCATCTAGCCCACGAAATCGGCGTCAAGACGGTGCGCATCTTCACCGGTTACGAATCTCCCCACGCCAGCTACCCCGAACAGTGGAACCTGGTCATCGACACGCTGAAGGAAGCCGCCCGCCACGCCGCCGAATATGACGTGGTGCTCGGCCTCCAGAACCACCACGACATCGGCGTCGGGTACGAAGCGCTGCACGACATCCTCCACACCATCGATTCGCCCAACCTGAAGGCCCTCTACGACGCCTGGGCCCCCGCCCTCCAAGGCGTAGACATCGAAACCGCGGCCAGCAAGCTCGCCTCGCACACGGTGCACACGACGATTGCCGACTACCAACTCCGCCCCCGCTACAAGTACCGGCCGGACCTGATCAACTACGAACCGCAAACCCCGGCCGTGGTCGCCGTCCCCATGGGCGAAGGCTTCATCGACTACAGTCTCTTTCTAAGGGCGCTAAAAACCCACGGCTTCAAAGGCTCGATCGCCTACGAGATGTGCTCTCCGCTGAAGGGCGGCGGCAGTATCGAAAACCTCGACCACTGCGCCCGCCACTTCCTCCAATGGGCCCAGACACTTCCTAAGTGACAGTCACCCCAGATTCCCCCTGGTGCCTGGCTACCGGATTCCCCCGACCCCGGATTTCCCCTGGAGCCGTGCTACCGGAATTGTCCGATGCCAGGAAATCCCGGCAACCCGAGAATTCCCCGAAAAACGCCCGCCCCCTCAGAAACTTCCTGGGTGACTGTCACCACAGATTTCCCCTACCCGTCCCTGGAATTCGTCGCCCCAGACTTCTCCTAAGGAGCCGTGCTACCAGAATTGTCCGGCACCAGAAATCCCCGCCTTCCTCAGGAATCCCCCAAAAAATAACCACGTAACGTTTCACCCCTCCCGGCCATACCCCAATATGGCCGGCATCCCCTACATCGATCTCCCCCGTATCCTCGGCATCGATGCCCACGCCGCCACCCTCGCCGCCGCCATCCTCCTCGGCCACCTCCTCCTCACCGCCCGCACCCAAAAACCCGCCTTCTCCGCCTCCCTCATCCTCGGCGCCCTCGCGGGCTGCCTCGCCCTGCACTATCACCTCACCGGCCGCCTCGGCGGCGCCACCCTCGGAGGCCTCCTCGGCGCAACCCTCGCTGGCACCCTTTACCCCCACCCCAACAGACTCCAACTCTTCAACGCCGCCGCCTGGGCCTTCCCCTTCCCCTGGATCCTCGTCCGCCTCGGCTGCTTCCTCGCCCATGATCAACAAGCCCGTCCCCACCACGGCCCCCTCGCCGTCAATTACCCCACCGGCCCCTGCCACGACCTCGCCCTCTACGAAATCCTCTACGCCGCCACCCTCGCCGGCATCTTCTTCCAATTCCGCCAAAAACAATGGCCCTTCGCCGCCATCCTAATCACCACCTACGGCATCCTCCGGCTCACGCTCCACCCCCTCCGCCTCACCCTCCACACCGTCGACTTCGTCGGCGCCTGGCTCGTCCTCGCCGCCGGCCTCACCTGGCTTCTCTTCTTCTCCCCACGGGATCAACATTCATGAAAAACAATCTCCACCACGCCTCTGTCCTCGCCCTGGTCGCCGCCATCCTCCTTACCGGCGCGGGCTGCGAGGATGAAAACTTCAACATCATTTGGTACGCCTGCTGGTCCGGTCTCGCCGCCCAAGGCCGCTCTCCCATCCCCATCCCCCGCCCCTATCCTCGCGGCGCCGGCGCCCGGCTCACGCTCGAAGCCAACCTCGGACAAAGTGACCCCCACTACAAATTCCTGGGCCGTGGCGACGGCTACTTCCTCTTCTTGAACGAGCAGGAAACCGTCCTCGATCTCGGCACCCGCCAAATCCGCCTCCACCTCGACGGTGCCCGCCCCGGCGCCCCCGCCACCACCGGCGACGCCTTCCAGCGCACTCACTACCTCCTTGGCCCCAATCCCGATCAATGGATCCCCAACGTCCCCGTCTACGACGAGGTCGGCTTCACCGGCGTCTACCCCGGCATCGACATCGTCTACTACGCTCGCGAAGGCAAGCTCGAACACGACTTCCGCCTCGCCCCCGGCGCCGACCCATCCCGCATCCGCTGGGCCCTCCGCGGCGTCGACCGCGTCGTCCCCGACGGCGATGGCCTCCTCCTCCACGCCGGCGATCTCAGCATCCGCTGGGACGCCCCCGTCGCCTATCAGGGCGCCCGCCGCGTCCCCGTCAGCTACCAGTTGGACAACGGCGCCATCCGCTTCGCCCTCGGCCAATACGACCGCGCCCAACCCCTCGTCATCGATCCCGTCATCCGCTACGTCACCTATCTCGGCCGCCGGGGCGGGGAACTCGCCGGCCGCTCCACCGTCGACGCCCAGGGCAACGTCTACCTCACCGGCGCCTCCACAGACGCCCAATACCCCACCACCCCC
>CAMATG010000484.1 GCA_945860645.1 Candidatus Sulfopaludibacter sp. SbA3
GAGGTCGTTGGGATCGGGCAGTTCGGCCTGGGCGCTGTTGAGGCGATTGCGGAGCTGGCGGATCTGTTCTTTCCAGTCGGCCGGGTAGGCCGGGTCGGTCATAGTGAAGGCGCCGCGGGCCTGATCAAAGGTAATTTGCGGGATGTCGCGGAGGCTGAGGAAGCTCTCGCGCAGGGGCAGGTTGGCGGGCGCGGCGGGCTCCTGAATTGGCTCCGGGGTGTGGGCTTGTGTCCACGATTGTTGCAGGGCGCTCAGGGTGTCCTGCGCCGAGAGGGAGGCGGCGTTGTTGACTGCGGGGTTGGGGCTCATGCTTCTCCTTTGGTCTTGCGTTTGGTGGTTTCCAGTAGTTTCTGCACCCGTGGACGTTCGGCCGGAGGCAGATAGACGAGCATCTCTTCGTAGATGGCGGAGGCGTTGCGGAACATGGCCAGGCGGGTGTAGGCGGTGGCGAGGGTGTCGTCGATTTCACGGCTGCGGCCGAAGACGCGCCGGGCCTGTTGAGCGTATTCGAGCGCCTTTTCGGCAGGGCCGCCACTTTGCAGCAACATCCAGGCGAGGTTGTTAAGAATCAGCGGGTTGTTCTTATCGTGAGTGAGGGCTTCCTGATACTTCGACAGCGCACCCGCCTTGTCGTTGCGTTCGGAGAGCAGGGCTGCGTGTTGGAGCCATACGGCGGCGTTCTGCGGGTAGAGTTTTTCGGTCTCTGTGTAGAGAGCGAGGGCGCGATCCATTTCACCGGCGAGCGCCAGGGAACCGGCATGGCCGAGGCGGTATTCGACGGAGGCGTCGTTCAATTTACGGAGGCGCTCGAAGGAACTTGCCGCGCCGGCGCCATCGCGCAATTCGATCTGTATGGTGGCCAGGCGGCGGAGCAGGGATTCGTCCGGCTTGTCCTGTTTCTGAATGGCGGCTTGGAGGGTGGCGCGGGCGGCATCGGCATCGCCCTGGCTGGCGGCGATTTCGGCTTCGGCAACTACCCAGCGGGATTCGTTTGGTTTGACTTCGCGGCCCTTGGCGAGCAGTTCGAGCGCCTTCTTGGGACGGTTGAGCGAGCGATTGGCGGCGGCGAGAAGGTAGAGGGCATCGGCATTGCGGGGTTGCACGGAGAGCAGGAAGTCGAGGGCCTTTTCCGCTTCGCCGGACTTGCCGCGGGAGATCTGAGCGCGGGCTCGGACGAGGATGGCCGGCAGGTGGTTGCGGTCGATGCGCAAGACGTTATCGGCGCGGAGTTCAGCGGCGGCGGGGTTGCCGCGGGCGATTTCCAGGTCCGCCAAGGCGACCCAGCCCGGGGCGTAGTTGGGATCAAGCCGTACGCAGCGTTCGAACTGTTCGGCGGCCTGCGGGGCGCGGCCTTCAATGAGGTAGGCCCGGCCCAGGTGATAGCGGATAAAAGGGGAATCCGGCAGTTGCATGACGATGGCTTCCAGCTTCTTGCGCTCCGCTTCGCGCTGGGAAGCCGGGAGGGTTTGGAGTGCAATGGCGGAGGCGTACGCGCGGAGGATGGCGTCTTTGGGGCGGGCGGCGAGTTCTTTGTCGATGAACTCTTTCGCCTCGTTCTGTTGGTTTTGCGCCAGGTGCCATTCGGCGACGCGGCTGATGTATTCGGTTGCCTTCTCCGGGAACTGTTGGCGGCCGCGCTGGTAGGTGGCGTGGGCGGCGTCGAACTGGCCGCGGACCATCCAGAAATCACCGATGCGCGCGAGGGCGAGCGGGCCGGCGGTCTTCGTGTTTTCCAGTTCGGCGATGGTCGATTTGGCGCTATCGCGCTGGCGAAAGGCGTCATAGTGCGCGGCGAGTTGGAGGGCGGCATCGATCTCGGCGGTATTGCGCCACTTCAACGCCAGGACCTCACCGGCTTCGACGGCGTTTTTCTCCTGCATGAGCTGGAGATAGAGGAGGTCATACGGGGCGGTGTATCGCGGGGAGCGCGTGATGACGTCGCGCAGCAGCGTGTGGGCTTCGTCGTTCCGGTTCAGTCGGAAAAGGGCGGCGGCGGCCTGGGTATCGAGAGTTTCGTTGTGGTCCACTTTGGTGCGAGCTGCCTGCAGGAGCGCGACCGCCTCTTCGGTCCGATGGCGTTCCATCAGCACCTGCGCCTGGATGCGGTAGCCGTCGGCGCGGCGGGGCCAGCGGGTAGTCATCTGAGTGGCCAGCGCTTCCACCTCGCGGAGCACGGTGACGGGGTGGCCGGCGTCGCCCATGTAGAGCTGGTAGGTGAGGTCGGCGAGTTTGGTGTGGATGTCGGCGTCGTTGGCATCGAACTCCAGCGCCCTGGCCAGGAAATCACGCGCCGGAGGGAGTTCTCCGGTTTGCAGGGCGAGCAGGCCTGCCGAGCGGTAGGCGGGAGCGAAGCGCGGGTCCTTCCGGATTGCCTGCCGGTAGAAGAGCATTGCTGCCGTGCTGGTGCTTTCCTTTTCGGCGTTCTGGCCGCGTTTCCACAGTGCTTCGGCGCTGAGGAAGCGGTCCGTACAGCCCACGGCAAACAGGGCCAGGACGAGGACGGAGGTGGTGACGGCGCGGCGGCGCCATGTTTGCTGGGTTTTGCCCTTCGTGCCTGACGTCTTTTTGGCTTTTGGCTTGGGTTCGACTGCGGGGAACATGGCGAGGACCTCGAGACCGGCCCATTTTTCAATGTGGCCTTCGTGTAGGATTTTGGGATCGCGGAGTGCTTTGAACAGGGCGATGCAGATGCTGGCGAGGAGGCCCGCGAAGGCGCAGCCGGCGATACGTGTGGGGCGCGATGGCGCATCGGGGACGGAGGGCAACGTAGGGGGCTCCAGCAGTTCGACGGTCTCGCCCTGGCCGCGGCGTTCCATGTCGGACGCCGACTGTGATTCCTCATGTTTGCGGACCATAGCGCTGTGCTGCTCCTTGGCTGTTTCGTATTCCCGTTTGGCGGTCAAAAGATCGGTTTCCATCCCGGCCGGGGCGGCATGCTGGTCCTTCAACCGTTGTGATTCGGCGCGCAGTTCCAACTCTTCCTTCTGGGAAGACGCCTCCTGCGCCTCCAACGCGCGCAACTCCATCCGGACCGAAAGGAGCTTGGACACTGCCCGCTCGCGTTCCGAGATTCTCAGGAGGTGGGAATGCTCCAGCTTGAACTGGCTCACATTCTGTTCGGCTTGGCGGAGATCCAGTTCGGCCAGTTCGCGGTCGGCGAAACCGGGTTTCCAACGGTCCCGCATGCGGGCCGCCTGCGTTTTCGCGCTGCTGAGCTTCTCGGCGAGATGCCAGTAGTTCGAATGGTTGCTCACCTGCGGGAAATAGAATTCGGCGGGCCGGCTATCGATGCTGCGGATCTCGGTTTCGAGGGGGGCGATTTCGGCTTGTTTGAGACTGCGGCGCTCTTCGAGCAGGCGGCGGTCGTGACGGAGATCGCGGAGGCGGGAGTCGACGACATAGCTGCGGGAGGTTCCTTCGCCGATCAATGTGTTGGAGACGTTCGGGCGCATGGCGTCCTGGATTTCACCGAGGCGCGCTTCGGCCTCGAGCATCTTTTCTTCGGCGGCGCGAAGCTGTTCGCCGAGAAACTCGGTGGTTCCCATGGATTGGTCGCCGCGGTACTTCCGGTTCTCTTCGTAGACCTGTTCGACCAGCTTCTGGATCACCTTCTGTGCCTGCCCGGGATCGGGATAGCGGAAGTGGAGCGCCATGGTGGGAACGGCGCGTTTCTGGGCCACGTCGCCGCTGGCGATTTGTTCAATTTGGAGGTCAGCCAGGAATTGGGGCACGAGGTCGGCGACGGTTTGAAAGCGGCGGCGTTCCGGGTAGAGTTGGAACGAATCGATCATGTGGGTGGCGGTCAGCCGGCTGGACAGCAATTGGGCCAGTGCGTAGAGGCGCTGTTCGACTTCCATGGAGAAGTTGGGATTGACGAAACGGCCGGCCAACTGGGGCGGCATGAAGCGGACGCGGGCTTCCGAGTGGTAGCGGACGGGGAAGAAGTAGGTGACGGCGAACCCGGCGCCGAGGCCCAGAATGGCTCCGGCGAGAAAGAGCTTCCAGTGGTTCTTGCAGAACCAACGGACGTCCCGCATGTCCACGATTTCAGCGATCGTGGCGATGTCGGGCGTGCTCAATCTGGACTCGGAGGGGTACATTCCTATTCGCGGCTCCTGCGGCGGCTGCCAAAGCCCACAGCGAGCAGTCCGAGGCCGACGAGAAAAAACGTCTGGGCCTCAGGGGTGTCGGTCCCAATCGCATTGAGGAAGAACTGGAGTTGAGAGCCCTGTGCATTCCCCCCCAAGCCGGTGAGCCCGGTGAACCGAATATTGCCGGCCAGGAACCAGTTTCCACCGTTACTGGCCGCATTGATGACAAGCGGGGCGGACATCGCCATGGACGATGCGGGAGGGCCGGAGGCGGCAAGCGACGTGGGGAGGCTGCCGCTGAGAATCTGCACACCTGGGTCAACTGTCAGGTTACTGACGGTGATACTGCGCGCCTGGGCACCGCTTGGAGCCGCCGTGGAGACGAAAAAGCCGGCAGCAGGCAGCGTCCAAATCGCATTCGCGCCCAGTGCCGGCCCGGAGTTCGTGATTGTTTGGGACCAGGGGTTGTCTTCCGAATCCCGGACGGTCATCCGGACCGTCTGCGTACTGGCTGTATATTCCAGCCTGAATGGCTGCGGCCGGTTGTCGGAACGCCACGTCGGTGTGCCGCTCTCCCACTGGAAGTTTCGCGTGGCCTGGCTGGCGTTTCTGTCCGTGCCGAGCCCGATTTCCCAATCGGCGGCGGCAGGCCGGCCTGCTCGTAACGTGGCGAAGAACGAGAACTCCGCCGGGCACACGGGCAGAATCAAACAGACGGACTGCATGAGTAGTATGGAGCGAAGTAGGTTGCGTTTTGCCATCGAACGAACTCCCACGACTTCGACCGGATACACAGGCGCGTACCGGATGGAGGGAGACCCTTAGGATTCTGGTGGAGTAAGTACCACTAGAGTCTTCGGCTGTTCCTGGAAAATGCTGTAGAGGGCCTTAGATGTTTTGAGGTGGAAAAGAGGAGACACTTGTCAGGTTTCTCCCCGAGGAGGATTAGGCCCGTTTGAACTTGCCGGCCACGAGTAGCGAAGCCAAGCCGACTGCGAACAGGCTCATCGTGGAAGCCTCCGGAGTCTCGGTACCGATGGCGCCCAGGCCAAACTGCAGGTTGTTGCCGAGCGCCGTACCGGAGACACCGAATATCCCGTTCATGCGAACCGTGCCGGAGATCGTCCAACTGCCGCCGTTGGCCGACGCGTTGAAGACAATCGGCGTCGAAAGGCTGGTGCTATTGGTAACACCGGTGCCGGTGTTGGAAGCGCCGATGCTCGTGGGGAGCGATCCGGAGAGAACCTGCACACCGGGCGCGAACGTCAGGTTTTCGACGTTAACACTGCCGGGAAGGAAAATGGTATTTGCGCTGGCGAAGAAGTTGGCTGCTGGGAGGGTCCAAATGGTATTGGCTCCAGGGGCCGCGCCCGGGTTGGCG
>CAMATG010000485.1 GCA_945860645.1 Candidatus Sulfopaludibacter sp. SbA3
GAACGTGCGCGGCAAGAGATTGCCCGGGTGGCGCAGCAGCTGTCGCCGAACCTCTAAACCAACGACTTTGCCGGGGGCAGACGAACGCCCGCGGCTCGCAACCTTGTCCGCACCGTAATACGAGCGGACATCCTTATCCTTCCCGGACCAGCAAGACCGGGATGGGTTGACTGAGACCACAGCCGGCCTGGAGAAACTCCAGGCCGAAATTATTTATGGGAGAGCAGAATGCCTGCAATTACCTCTTCGAACGTCGCCAACGCGATTGTGAAACTGGTGGCCGCTGACGCGTTGCCCGCTTTGATGGGCAACCTCGTCATGGGGAACCTCGTGAACCGGACCTTTGAACCGACGCTGGCCCAGGCCGGCGACACGGTCAACGTGCCGATCCCGCCGACCTTGACGGCGAATAACATTGCGCAGGGTGGCTCGGTCACCACGCAGAATCCCAGCCTTGGGAACGCGCAGATCGTGTTGAACACCCACGCCGAAGCCACGTTCCAGATTCCGGACGTGACCAAGGTCCTGGCTGTGCCCGATCTTCTCCGCCTCTACATGGAGCCGGCGGTGATCGCCATCGCCGAGAAGATTGAATCCGACCTGATGAACCTGTACGCGCAGTTCACGGCCAACCCGGCTGTGGGCAGCGGCGGTTCGCCGATCACCGAAGCCGCCATCGACCAGGCCGAAACCGCCCTGTTCGATGCGAAGGTTCCGGCCAGCGCGCAGAAGTACCTCGTCGTCGACGGCTCCACGTATTCGCAGATGCGCCAGATTCCGCGCTTCAGCGAGTACCACACGGCTGGCGAAGCGGGCATCCGCACCATGATCGACGGCAACGTCGGCAAGCTGAAAGACTTCTTCGTGTTCCGCTCGCAGTTCGTCTCCAAGACGGGCAGCGGTCCGGTGACGACGAACAACATCGGCTTCGCCAAGGACGCCATCGGCCTGGTGATGCGCCGCCTGCCGCAACCCTTGCCCGGCACGGGTGCGGTGGCTGAATACGCCGAACTCGGCAACTTCGGCATGCGCGTGATCATGAGCTACCAGCCCAACACGCTGGCCCAGCAGTTCACGGTCGACGTCCTCTACGGCGTCGCGGTGCTGCGTAACACTCACGGCGTTTTGGTCCGCAGCTAACAGCGAGCGGCCCGACAACGCGTAACCGGGGGGAGGTGCCGTGCGCGCCTCCCTTCCCTTTTTTGAAGAGGAATCCTATGAACCTGAAAGACTATTACCGCGAAATCGATGCGGAGCTGGCGAAGATCGACACCAAGTTCGTACACGTCATCAGCCTTGTGACGCCGAACGGCGGGCGCGAGGGAATCGTGTCGGAAGTCAATCGCGAGACGGCCGCCAAGATGATCGTCGAGAAAAAGGCTCGGCGGATGTCTGAGGAAGAAGTTGCGCAGATGCAGGCGGAACGTGAAGAGGCGCAGCGTCAGAAGGACCTGGCCGATTTGCAGGACCGTGTGCGGATGACGCGGCTGGCCGAGGAAGAACTCGTCGCCCTGAAGCGGGCGATGCACCAGAACCGGAAGGGCAAGTAAGGAGACGGATATGGCGCTCTTTGTGGATGGCAATCCTTCTCAAATCACGGACCTGGCGAACTACGAAAGCTCGATTGTGGAAGTAGCCGCCACGGAGGGTATCGACCTGACGGCGAAGCTGACGATCGCGTCGCTTGAGGTTGGCCTGGAACTGCAGCGATTTCTTGTGCAGGAGTTGGGCGGACGGCAGTTCACGCTCAGCAATGTGGCACTGACGGACGGTTTGAAGCAGTGGCACACGCTGTTGGCGCTGGCGGCGACCTACCGGGATGCGCATTTCCAGCAGTTGAACGACCGGCACAAACACAAGTGGAAAGAGTACGAGCGGCTGGCGAAGGCGGCCGGACAGATGGTGCGGGAGACGGGGATCGGGTTGGTGTTTCAGCCGCTTCCGCGACCTGTGCAGCCGTTGCTGGGCCAGTTGGCCGGCACGCAGCCGGCGCGGACTTACTATGTGCGGGTGTCGTGGGTGGACGCCAACGGCGCCGAAAGTTCGGCGAGCGAAGCGGCCGCGATTACGACCCAGGAAGGCACGGCGCTGACCGTGCGGGCGATTGGCGCGCCGCCGGCGGCGGTGGGCTGGAACCTGTTTGTTGGCCTGTTGGACGACCAGACGAAGAAACAGCACAACGCGCCGCTGGCGCTGGGTGCGACGTGGACACTGCCATCGACGGGACTGGCCGAGGGCGGCGATCCGGGGAGCGGGCAGACCGCCGAACACTATCTGCGGCACGTACCCGTGTTGCAACGAGGGTAAACGAATGGCACAGATCGGAACCATAGCAGTGAAGAAAGCCGCGGGCCTCCTGCGCGCGCCGGCTGGCCTGCAGGCCGGTCTGGCGGCGATCGCGCAGGCTAACCGGGTGGAGCTACCGCTGATCGAACTGGGGCAGATCATTTCGCAGAATGTACCTGCCGAGGTTATTGAAAAGAGCGCGGGGACGAAGTACCCGGCGTTCCACATTTACTGCGAGAAGCTGCAAAACACGCTGCGAGAGAAGTTCCGGCAGTTTTCCGGAACGGCGACGTTGAGCGTGGATGTCCGAGTAACGCACGACCGGCTGGAAGGGCTGGACCAACGCCTGCAATGGTATGTCGACGCACTGACCGATGTGCTGGACACCAATCGAGGCGACTGGGACAACGGCCTGTTCTATACCGGCGGCTACACCGTAACTTTTCAACCCGTGAAACACGGCGGCAAGAACTTTCTCCAGACCGCGAAGGTGAGCTTCGACGTTCAGGTGAGCGTATAGCCCGGCGCGTGGAGCGCCAGTAATTCTCACATCAGGAAGGCACAGATATGGCTTGTTACATTTCTTCCAATCAGAACCGTTTTTACGCGGCCCTGGAGTCGGGTTTCGGCACAGTGGTGGCGGCGACGGCGGATAACAGAATCCCAGCGATTCAGCTGGGTGTTCAACACGAAACCGTTCAGGGGCCGCGTCGCGACAAGACCGGCAGCCGGACACGCGGCGGCATTCCTTCCGGCGCACGGACGCGGACCCAATATCAATTGGGAACGTACATGACGAACTGGGGCAACATCAATGCCGAGCCGTCCTACGGGCCGCTGATTCGCGGCGCACTGGGCGGGGTACCGGCAATCGACGGCGGCAAGACCGTCTCGTCGATGGGGTCCAACAACCAGTTGACGTTTGGCACGGCGCACGGACTGACGGCCGGCCAGGCGGTGAGCTTTGGCGGTGAGATCCGATTCGTCGCCGCCGTGATCAACACGACGACTGTGGAGCTGAACGCGCCGTTCTCACTGGTACCAAGCGGGGGCAGTCCACTGAACCCGACGATCACTTATTCTCCGGCGACTCAACTGCCGAGCGTGAGCCTGTACGACTACTGGAGCCCGTCGACGGCGGTACAACGGATTGTTGCCGGCGCGGGCGTGGACAAGATGAAGATCAAGGTGAACGCGGACTATCACGAGTTCGAGTTTTCCGGCGAAGCGCGGGAACTGCTGGACAGCGCGAGTTTTTCGGCTGGTCTGGCGGGATTGAGCGATTTCCCGGTGGAACCGGCGGTGGCGGGATTGGCCTACGACATCATTCCGGGCCACATCGGCCAGGTTTGGATTGGCGCCGGGCCGTCGCAGTTCTACACCTTGATTGAAGCCGAGATCACGATCAACAACAACGTGGACATGCGGAAGCGTGAGTTCGGGTTTGCCGGGCCGACCTGTATCGCCGCCGGGCAGCGCGAAGTGGGCATCAAGTTCCGGCTGTATGAAAAAGACGACGAGGCGACGATTGGCCTGTATCAGGCGGCCAAGAACCGCACGCCGATTTCGATCATGATCCAGCTGGGACAGAGCGCGGGGCAACTGTGCGGAGTGTATCTGCCGGCCGTTGTGCCGGAGGTGCCGGAGTTCGACGACCGCAATCCGCGGTTGGAGTGGAACTTCTCGCTGAGCGCGGCGCAGGGATCGGTGGACGACGAAATCCAGATCGCATTCGCGTAGGCCGCTATGCAATACGAAAGCTACGTTACTGTGGAATCGCATGCCTGCCAGGGCGTGCGATTCCGGGTGCGACGCCTGTCGCTTGCCCGCCGAATGGAACTGGTTCGACTGATCCGGGAGACCGGAGAGAAGCTGGCGTTTCACATGGCCGGGGACAGCGTCATTGATGCCGCCCAAGCGGCTGAGATACGCGCCCGGATGGACGCGTTGTATATCCGCTGGGGCTTGGAAGAGATCTCGGGGATCACGATCGACGGCGAACCGATTTCGCTGGAGAATCTGTTGGACCGGGGTCCGGATGCACTGGCCCGGGAAATCGTTGAAGCCATCAAGGGCGAACTGTTCCTTGACGAGGACGAACGAAAAAACTAATCGTCGCCTTCCAATTTCAATTCGCGAACCAGGCCGCGTGGAAGTGCGACGAGTGCCGGTCGAAGGGTCTGGAAAAGCAGCGCCGCTGCGGCTTCGTGGCCGCGGAGGTGCGAGGGGATGAAAGGCCCGTATGGGCCCGGGGCAACGTGGTGCTGACGGAGTGCCCGCAGTCGTTCATCCGTCCGGAGAGCCTGACGCTGATTGAAGAACATCACGTTTGGAGCATGGGCGGGCGCGGCAATTTGCGGGAGTATCCAGCCAAGAGCGTGGAAGCGTTCACGGTGCTGGAGAGCGAACTTTTGCGGGAGAAAAAACATGGCTAACGAAGAACTGATCGCATTACTGAACAGCCTGCAAGGGTCCGGCGCTGGACGCATTCTGGGCCCGGGGCTATTGGCGCAGCTGCCGCCTTTGTTGGACGCGGGTATAGCGGCTGGGGCGACGGCGGAAGGGACGGCAAAGGCGCCGGCGAGCGGGAAGACGGCGGCGGGCGCCAGGCTGACGGAGTCAATCGCCAAGTCGGCGCTGGGGACCGTTGGCGGGGGCTTGACGCTTTTGCCGATCGTCAGTGGATTACTAAGGCTATTCGGCGTGGGCGGCAAGAAGGAAGAGCCGCCACCGCTGGAGAAGTTCGCGCTGCCGCCGTCGATCCAGGCGGAGGCGGGGTTGAGCGCGTCGGGCGAAACCTTCCTGATCGATCGTGGCGTAGGGGACCGGATCCGGCAGTTGCCGGCGACGGTGCAATCGACGCAGGCGGGCGGGGGGAGCGGGTGGGCGGGTGCGGGGACGGCACCGGGAAGGACGGGCGCGTCGATCACTGTGAACGTACAGGCGATGGACAGCCAATCCTTCCTGGACCGGCGGGAAGACATTGCGCGGGCGGTGCGGGAGGCGATGTTGCAATCGCACAGCCTGAACGATGTGGTGAGCGAACTCTAGGAGCGATGCCATGAGCGAGTTTCCCCGATTACAAACAGGCGCCGTGGCGCAGTATCCGGCACGGCGGGTAACGCGGTATCAGACGCGTGTGATGCGTTTTGTGGATGGCAGCGAGCAGCGGTTC
>CAMATG010000486.1 GCA_945860645.1 Candidatus Sulfopaludibacter sp. SbA3
GACGCCCTCCGTTGGGGTATTGAATCTTCTGATGATCGAGGCCGAGCTGGCGGAGGACGGTGGCGATCATGTCGGGCACGGGCACGCGGTTGACCACGGCCTTGTAGCCGAAGTCGTCTGTTTCCCCGTAAATGAGGCCTTTTTTGAAGCCGCCGCCGGCGAACCAGATGGTGAAGGCGTTGCGATTGTGATCGCGACCGTCGCCGTTTTGGGTGGTGGGGAGACGGCCGAATTCGCCGGCCCACATGACGATGGTGGAATCGAGCAGGCCGCGACTTTTGAGATCCATGATGAGGGCGGCGGAGCCCTGGTCGACTTCGCCGGCGATCTTGTGCATGTCCTTGGAGATGCTGTTGTGATGATCCCAGGGCTGGCCGGGGCTGGTGGTGACCTGGACGAAGCGGACGCCTTTTTCAACGAGGCGACGGGCCATCAGGCAGCGGAGGCCATAGGCGCCGGCCTTGGGATCGTCGATGCCGTAGAGCTTCTTGGTGGCATCGGATTCCTTGGAGATATCGAGGACTTCGCCGGCGGCGAGCTGCATGCGGGCGGCGAGTTCGAAGTTGCGAATGCGGGCTTCGAGTTCCTGCTCGCCGGGGTGCTGTTGCGCGTGGGCTTCGTTGATTTTCGCGAGCAGTTCGAGGGTGGCGCGCTGGTGGCCGGCGGGCTGATTGGCGGGCGGATTCAGGTGGTGAACCGGCGCACCTTTCATGCTGAATTCGACGCCGGAAAACGTGGCGGGCAGGTAGCCGTTGGCCCAGAGCTGTTTGCCGCCGATGGTGTAGCCGGTGGGGTCGCGGAGGACGACGTAGGCGGGGAGGCTTTGATTTTCAGTGCCGAGAGCGTAGCTGACCCAGGCGCCCATGACGGGGCGGCCGGGGAAGATCTTGCAGGTGAGCAGCATGTTGAGCGCTTCGAGGTGATTGTTGTGCTCGGTATGCATGCTGCGGATGAAGGTGAGGTCGTCGACAATTTCGGCGGTGTGGGGAAGCATCTCGGAGATGTCCATGCCGCACTGGCCGTATTTTTTGAAGGTGAAGGGACAGGGGAGGAGCGTGTTGACGTTGTTGGGCTGATGGATCTCGACGCCGCCGGGGAGCGGCTTGCCGGCCAGTTTTTGGAGGACGGGCTTGGGGTCGAAGAGGTCCATCTGGCTGGGGCCGCCGTTCTGGACAAGTTGGATGATGGCTTTGGCTTTGGCGGGGAAATGGGTGGGGCGGGGCTTGATGTCGTTGACGGTGGCGGCTTGCAGCATGTCGGCGAGGACGATGGAGCCGAAGCCTAGGGTGGTGCGTTCGAGGAGTTGGCGGCGGGTTAAAAATTCCACAGGAATGCGGTTAGGATATCAGGTTGGGGGATGGGGGTTGGGAGGTGGGGAGCGGGCTTTGCACCCAGATCCGTCGCGTGTAGCGGCAGCTCAAATCAGGCGACAAATCTGACTTGACCGGGCTGAATCTGGCGAAGTGCCTCCAAGATCGCGCCAACCGAAGGGAGGAGATTTTCCATCTGATTGGTTCGCGGGGGAGTGGTGAGGACCGCACTCTCTCGGTGGTCAGATGCTGCTGGTGCGGGATTCCCTGGTCCACCGTCAAGAGCACCTCGTAACCATCGTTATCCGCCTGTACGAGGAGATGCCCAAACTTGAGTGACTTGAACCCTGCCCAATCTACGGTGTGCACTTTGTGGGCATGGAGGTGATGCCGAAAAGCTACGGGCAGACACTCGTCCAGCAGGATCTTCATGCGATCTGAGCAAACAGCGATTCCTTTGCGCCAACCATTGCGAAACACTTCGCGTTCGCGCGGCGTTCCTCTCATCGGCTGGTTAACGTCAAGGAGAAGTCAAATCGAGCCCGAATCATTTAACCGGTTGGATGGATTCGCTAGTAGCTTGCAGAGACCTTGAGAAACTGCTTCCAAAGCGCGTCCAATGAGGCGCCGGCGAGCTTTTTCCAAAGCATGGGATGGTATTGACGAGTTTTCATGGCCGTGTTCAGTTCACGAACGATCTCCGGGCGCTTGTTTTGTTCGAGCCAGTAGAGAAATGCTGCCGTAACGGTGTAGCCATGCCGATAGCCCTTTCCGGCCGGGATGTGGCGCTCGGCATACGCCCCGTTGGGCGCAATTTTCTTTTCTTGGAGCGAGTACAGAAAGGGGTTGGAGTTGTCGTAGCCGTGGAGACGCCCTTTGGCGTCAAGACGTAAAAAAGGCTGATTCGTGTGCAGAAAGTGCGTATATGCGACATAGTCCGCGATGCCTTCGTAGAGCCATTGCGGGCCGACTTGTACGCCTTGGACTACGTGGGTGAGTTCGTGGATAACCACGGCCTCGAAGGGAAGAACCTGGGGGAGTAAGGCGTCAACAGAGTTGAGTTGGATTCTCGCGTTCTGGGTGAAACCGCCGACACGAGGGTCGTCGAAGTGTTTAAACTCGATGACGACTTCCGCGGGAGGTGCTGGGGTCTGGCTGGGCTCGTAAAGCAGCGCGGCGATCCTGGGGTACCAGGATTCACAGAGCGGCACGAACTGACTGCCAAGCGTGGCTAGAGCAGCGTCGGCTGCTTCGACCTTTACGCGAGGCGGCTGCGCAGTCGCGACGCTGCCGGCCAGCAGAAGGATCAGTAAAGCCGGTGAATGACGCACGACCCAAGAGACTATCACGTTTGCAGCGCTTCCCAACTGTGCACGCTTGTGGTTGTCACGGAGGCGGATTCAATTGAAAGGGAAACAGCATCGGCCACAAATTTCAGTGCGCTTGAATCACTCGCGATTGGCGAGTTCGATCTCGTAGTAACTGGCAAGAAATGCCGCTGTGCTGCGACCCGTTTGGCACCCTATCCAATCGTCGGCAATCCGGAAGTTGGCCCGAAACGGCATCTGGGAGCCCGTGGAGCCGAGGACTTGTTAGCGAGTTAGGGGGAACGTCCGCTCTGTCGCTAACGCTCAATGTAGCAGGAGAGGTGCATGCAATTGGCCGGCGCGGGCCGGCAATTCCATGAGCGGCTTCGAACTCGCCAAAGAACTCACGGACAGGACGGCCTTTCTCTTGTTCCGACTCCTCAACGCCTTGAGCAATTGCGTCGAGGACTTCGCCCCGGGCGTCGATATCCAGCAGACGTTGATCGGCTTCGGTGCGATGGTCGAGTTCCTAGTGCTTTAGGACGCTTTCGAACGAAGGTAGTTGGCAACGTCCGTCTGCCCGCCGTGTTCGGCCCAGCCGAGCGGGGTACCGTGATACGCGGCGTCTTCGATGTCGAGACGGGCGCCGTGTTCGACCAGGAGGCGCACCACGTCGAAGTGTCCGGCGAGGGCAGCCTGGTGGAGCGGCGTGGAGTGTTCGTGCATTTGCGGCGGGTTGTAGCGGTTGGGGTCTTCGCCGGCATCGAGAAGGATTCTTGTGGTTTCGGCGTGGCCGAGATGGGCGGCGAGCGCGAGGGCCCGGTGGCGGGACGGCGGGTCCGAGGTTAGGAGGAGTCGGGCGGTTTCCTGGGCGAGGCCGAGGCCGGCGGCTGTGGCCACGTTAAGGATGGGCGCTCCGAGACGGACGAGGGTTTCGGCGGCTGCTTGAAAGTTAAAGGTCAGGGCTGTTATGAGAGTCCGCCCATCGACGTTGGCGCCGTGGGCCACAAGGGTTTCGACCAGGGCACATTGGACACCGGCCTGGGCGGGCGGGGTGCTGGAGACGAGCAGGGCTAGCGTGGTCCACGCGCCACCGTAGCAGTTGGCGGTGGCGTCTGGCGCGGCGCCGCTTTGGAGAAGGAGTTGGGCGACGATGGGCGCGTTGGCGGGTGATAGCTGGCGATAGCCTTCGACGCCGTTGGCAGACAGGTAGTGGAGCAGCGTGGCACCGTGGATGGGAGGGTCAAACTGGGTAACGCGGGTGGATCGGGCTTGGGTGAGTTCGGGGTTTGTGTGGAGGAGTTGGGTTAGAGTTTCGATGTCGCCTTGGATGACGGATTCGGCGGCGGCTTCGAATTGATGGACGGGGGACGCGGGATCGGCAACGGAGGCAGCGAATTCCTCCAGGGCCGGGTAATCGCGGAAGTCGTACCAGCGGGCGAGGGCGAGCGCGGCATCGCGCTTTTTCGATGGTTCGATGCGCCCAGGGCGCGTGGGAATCACTTCGTCGTGGAAGAGGCGGAGGGCCCAGGGTTCGGCGGCGTCTTTGGCCGAGAGGAGTTGCGCGGCTTGCTGGTGGTAGCGGGCGATTGGCGCGTGGAAGGGGAGGCGCGTTAACACGGGGGCAGGCACCACTTGGTGCGCGTATAGGCGATGCGGAAGCCTTGGCGTTCGGCGTTGCGCTGGCTGGGGCTGCCGGGGGCGGCGCACATCATCGCCAGGTCGCAGCCGGCGGTTTGGGCATAGCGCATGCGGGCTTCGAGGAGGGCGCGCTGGGCGCCCTGGCTGCGGGCTTCGCTGAGGGTGGAGGCGCCGGCGAAGAGGGCGACGCCATCGTCGCAACGCAGTACGGCAGTGGCTACGGGGCGGCCGGCCAACTCCGCAACGAAGGCGAGCGAGCCTTCGGTGGCGGCGATGGAGACGCCGAGTTCGAGCAGAAAGTCGCGCAGTTCCGGCGTCTCCGCCCAGCCTTCGGCGGAGAGGCTGCCCCACAGCGACTCTTCGCCGGCGGAGATGCGGCGGGCGGTGATGGCGGCGTTGGTGTTGACAGCGTCCTCGGCCACGTGGCGATGCATGACGCTGGTGAGCTCCACCGGGTGATAGCCGCGGTGAACGAGCGTGGCGGCGAGTTCGACGCCAGCCATGGGGCTTATCTCGTGGAACACGGACGCGCCACGATGATGAAAGAAAGCCTCGATTTGTTCGAGATCTCTTGTGGAGGGTTCGGCAAAGAGACCGAGACCGAAGGTCTGGCTGCAGGGAGAATCCTTACCATCGAACATGGCGTAGGCGCCGGCGACTTCAATCCACTCCGCGCCGGAATTGGGAGTGACGCGGGCACGGGCTTCCACGAACTTCGCGGAGGCGATGGCTTCGGCGCGTTCCAGCCGGCGGGAGAGATTGAGGTCTGAGAAGGTCATGGTTTGGGGAGGGAGACGCCGCGTTCGGTTAAGAGATCGCGCAATATCGATCGATGGCAACCGGTAGACGAAGCCTACAACGACGAGCCGTCCCAGGCGTGGGAGGCGTCCGGCACAAAGGCGATGCCGTTGCCGGCGGCAACCAGCCAGCCGCCCGGCACCTTGGCGCGTTGGGTGGCCAGATTGGACGGAATGGACTCCCACTTGATAAACCGAGTGTCGGCGGGAACAGCCACTTTCGCGGTTGCGGTGCCGACGGCGGCGACGGGCGCTGACGCGCTGCCTTCGATCAGCTTGTAGTAGCCCTTGATCTCGCTGAACTTCACATCCACGAGTTCTCCCAGGTAGCTGAACCGGAGATTGTCGCGGTCTTCGCGTGGGTCCTCGATGATGGCGCCGAAGGAAACGGTCAGCTTCTCA
>CAMATG010000487.1 GCA_945860645.1 Candidatus Sulfopaludibacter sp. SbA3
GCCGTCATGGCCCTCCAACTCGCTGGCGGGCGCGACAGGCTCGTCGCCGGCGGCCTCGACTGGCTCGAACGCACCCAGAACCCCGATGGCGGGTGGGGCGACACCGTTCGCAGTATCAGCAACATATCCACCACTGCCCTGTGCTGGGCGGCATTTACCCTCTGTGGGCGTCCTTGTGACCGGGCCAGGGCCTGGATGGCGCACGAATCGGGCTCGCTGGAGCCGGCGAGGCTCGCGACAGCCATCGCTTCCCGCTATGGCAGCGACCAGACCTTCTCCGTTCCCATCCTAACGGTTCTGGCAGTCGCGGGCATTGTGCCTTGGCCGCTGGTGCCACAACTGCCGTTCGAACTGGCGGCCTGTCCGCAGAAGTGGTTTCGTCGGCTACAGTTACCGGTAGTAAGTTATGCATTACCTGCACTCATCGCCATCGGCCATGTCCGCTGGCGGAAGGGCCGACAGCTGAATCCGCTAAAAGCCGCGACGGCCAGCCGGACGCTCAAAGTTCTCGAATCCATCCAGCCGGTGAACGGCGGCTTCCTGGAAGCTACGCCTCTAACAAGTTTTGTTTCCATTAGCTTATTGGCGGCAGGATACAATTCACATGAAGTTGTCCGAAAAGGAATCGGCTTCCTCGAAGCCTCGGCTCGCCAAGACGGCAGCTGGCCCATCGACACCAATCTCGCCACTTGGGTCACCACCCTGTCCGTGAACGCACTGGGGGAGAAACTGCCAGCCGCGGACCGGAATCAGATCCGGGAGTGGCTCCTAGGTCAGCAATATCGTGTCCGCCACCCCTACACTGACGCGCCGCCCGGCGGCTGGGCATGGACCGACCTCCCCGGCGGCGTGCCAGACGCTGATGACACCTCCGGGGCTCTCGTCGCGCTTCGCCACCTCGGGAATCTGGACAATCAGGTCCGGGAAGCCGCCGCCATGGGGATCACCTGGCTGCTCGACCTGCAGAACCGCGATGGTGGAATGCCCACTTTTTGCCGGGGTTGGGGCAAACTCCCGTTCGACCGCAGCAGCCAGGACATTACCGCCCACGCCCTCCAGGCCTTTGCTGCCTGGGAGGCGGAACTGCCCGGGCTACAGGCGCGGATCCAGGCGGGACGAAAATCGGCGCTGGCATATCTTGAACGAGTTCAACGAGATGACGGTGCTTGGATACCACTTTGGTTTGGAAATCAATTCCAGGCCAATGACGAGAATCCCGTCTACGGAACCGCCCGGGTACTGCAGGGCGTCCCCCGCTCGGAAGCCATGTGGGACCGGGGAGCCAAGTGGCTGCTGGGTGCCCAGAACGCCGACGGCGGCTGGGGCGGCGACAAGGGATTGGCATCGAGCATCGAGGAAACCGGACTGGCGCTATCCGCTTTAGCTGGCACCGCCCCAGCCGCGCTGGCCCGCGGCGAGGCCTGGCTCCAAACGGCAATCGGCGACGGAGCCTACACTCCGTCGCCGATTGGCTTCTACTTTGCCCGCCTTTGGTACTTCGAGCGGCTCTACCCGATCATCTTCTCCGTCCGCTAGTCGAGCGAGCGGCGGATGGCGCCGGTATCGGCGGAGGTGGTGAGCGAGGCGTACGCCTTCAGCGCGGCGGAGACCACACGCTCCCGATTCTTCGGCTTCCACGCCTTGGCGCCGAGCGCTTCCATGGCTGCACGACGTGAAGCTAATACTTCATCTGATACAGCCAAGTGAATGGTGCGATTGGGGATATCAATCTCGATCGGATCGCCCTCTTCCACCAGTCCGATCGTGCCACCGGCAGCCGCTTCCGGTGAGGCGTGGCCGATGGAGAGCCCCGAGGAGCCGCCGCTGAACCGGCCATCGGTGAGCAACGCGCACTGCTTACCCAGGCCGACGGACTTCAGATAGCTGGTCGGGTAGAGCATCTCCTGCATCCCCGGACCGCCCTTAGGGCCTTCATACCGAACCACGACCACGTCGCCTGGGACGATCTGCCCACCGAGAACACGGTCGACCGCCTCTTCCTGGCTTTCGCAGACCTTGGCGACGCCGCGGAACTTGAGAATGCTCTCATCCACGCCCGCGGTCTTCACAATACAGCCACTTGTTCGATCAGAATCTAACTCCGGGTAGTAGCGATTCTGACTGAAAGCCACCTGCGTCGGCACGCCACCGGGGGCGGCCCGGTAGAACTCTTTGACGGTTTCATCGGTCGTTTGGACGATGTCCCACTTGGCCAGAGCGTCGGCCATGGTAGGGGAGTGGACGGTCCGGGTCTGATTGCGAATGAGGCCGGCGCGATCGAGTTCGCTAAGGATAGCCATGACGCCGCCAGCCCGGTGCACATCCTCCATGTGATACTTGTTGGTTGCTGGCGCAACTTTAGACAAACAAGGAACTTGACGGGACAGCCGATCGATGTCCGCCATGGTAAAGTTGATCTCTGCTTCTCGGGCCGCGGCCAGCAGATGGAGGACCGTGTTGGTGGAGCCGCCCATGGAGATGTCGAGCGTCATGGCGTTTTCGAAGGCTTCGAAATTGGCGATGTTGCGCGGGAGGACGGATTCATCGTCCTGCTCGTAGTAGCGCTTGGCGAGTTCCACCGACAGGCGGCCGGCGCGGAGGAAGAGGTCCTTGCGGGCGGCGTGGGTGGCGAGCAACGAACCGTTGCCGGGGAGCGCAAGGCCGAGCGCTTCGGTCAAGCAGTTCATGGAGTTAGCGGTGAACATGCCCGAGCAAGAGCCGCAAGTAGGGCAGGCGGAGCGTTCCATTTCGGCGACATCGGCGTCGGAGACGCGCTTGTCGGCGGCCTCGACCATGGCGTCGACGAGGTCGACGAAGCGGGTTGTGCCCTGCCAGTTGACCTTGCCGGCCTCCATGGGCCCACCGGAGACGAAGACGGTCGGGATGTTTAAGCGCAATGCTGCCATCAACATACCGGGAGTAATCTTATCGCAATTCGAGATACAGACGAGCGCGTCGGCCGTGTGCGCATTGACCATGTATTCGACCGAATCGGCGATCAGCTCGCGAGAGGGGAGCGAGTACAGCATGCCGCCGTGGCCCATGGCGATGCCATCATCGACGGCGATGGTGTTGAACTCTTTGGCGACGCCGCCGTGGGCTTCGATCTCCCGAGCGACCATCTGGCCCAAGTCCTTTAGATGCACGTGACCGGGGACAAACTGGGTGAAGGAGTTGGAAATGGCGATGATGGGTTTGCCGAAGTCCCCTTCCTTCATGCCGGTGGCACGCCAGAGTGCGCGCGCGCCGGCCATGTTGCGGCCGTGGGTGGAGGTACGGGAGCGGTATGGAGGCATGGTTACCCCTCTATTTTAGCCGATTGGTGACGGCGGGCGGGGGCTGGGAATTGGGCGGTTGGAGCGGAAACGGCCGGGGGATTCCGTGGTACCGGATGATCCTGGTAGCACGGCTCCAGGGGGAATCCGAGTTAGCGGATGGCTACCGTTAGGCCGGGTTGGCTGGGGCGGCCGGAGACTTCTATTTGGACCGGATGGTCGCCCGGGGGGAGGTCTTCCGGCACCCTTACATTGACTTGAAGGAGGCCGGAAATGAGCCCGGGAGCCGCTCCAACGTACTCAATTTGCGCGTTTTTTGCGCCAAAAAGGACGCGAAATTGCGCATTTTGGAGCGGTTTTGCACCAGTTATGACGGCTCCATCGACGTTCGGAGGGGTCGAAATGCCCTCTCCGGTGCCGTAGAGAACCAAAATCGAACCCGGCTGGGCGGGGTTACTTCGGCTGTTGAAGGACCCGTCCTGGTTCAGCGCAGCCGCCTGCCCCGTGCCCGATGAGTTGGCCGAGAAGAGGCCGGGCGCGGTTGGGGTGACCGGGATGGTCAGGGGTGCCGAGCGGGCACCCTTGTACTCGACGACGACCTGGGTTGTTGCCCGGTTGGCTAGGGCGAATGGCGCCACGACGGACGTCTGCCGCCCGGAGGCGTAGAGGATCGGGGCGGGGATGCCGTCGAAGAGCACGCGCGTCTCGGCGATTTGGGTGGCGAAGAGGCCGGCTTGAACGACGGGGCCGGCGAGGGTCTCGGGGCCTAGGCCGGTGCCGCCGAGGGTGACGATCAGGCCTGGGCTGACGGAGGCGGCGTTGTAGCTGGCGGCGTTCACCACCGCCGATACCGAGACGGCGGGGGCGTCGCCGAAACGGGCGATAAGGAGATCGCCCATGGGCAGGAAGTTGTCGGGGCTCCCGAAGTAGTTGCGCTGGTAGGCGCCGGCGGTGGTGGTGATGTCGGACGAGGCGGTGGTGCCTGTGACGGTGATGGCGCCGGTTGCATCGAGGCTGACGCCGGTGAGCCAGTCGCTGTTCCCACCGCCGAGGTAGGTGGCGTAGAGGACGCGGGCGCCGGCGGGGTCGATGTGGGCGTAGAAGCCGTCCCCGGTGGCGCGAGGGTCGGTGGGGGAGGTGCTTTTGAGCAGACTCTGGGCGGCGTCGTTGGTGACGGGGAAATTGGTGGAGAGGGTATGGCCGACGAGGTGGACGGAGTTGTCGGGGCCGAGGGCGAGGCTGATGGCGCGGTCGTCGAGCGCGCCGCCGAGGAGGGTGCTGTAGACGATGGCGGTGCCGGCGGGGTTGACCTTGGTCAAAAAGATGTCGCCCGCGGGGAGATAGGGCTGGCCGCCGGCACCGGCCCAGGTGCGCTGCGCCGCGCCCTGGGTGACGGGGAAGTCCGGGGAGAGCGTATTGCCGGTGACGTAGGCGTTGCCTTGTGGATCGACGGCTACGGCAAATGCCGAATCGTCCCGGGCGCCGCCGAGGAGGGTGCTGTAGATGAGCTGCGTGCCGAGGGGGTTCAGCTTGAGTAAGAACGCGTCGCCGATGTTATAGAAACCGGGACTGCCGCCCTGGCCGTTGTAAGTACGGTCGAGCGCGGCGTCCGTGACTGGGAAGGTATTGCCGGAGTTAGTGACTCCGGTGACGTAGATGTTATCGGCGTTGTCGACGGCGACGCCGTGGGCGCTATCGTTCCCATTGCCACCGATGAAGGTAGAGAAGACGAGAGCGGAGCCGGCGGGGTTCAGTTTGGCGACGATGGCGTCATAGCTGGGGTCGCCCTGGCCGAGGCGGTAGCGGGACTGGGGCGCGTCGGGAGTGGTGGGGAAATCGGTGGAGACGCTGGCGCCGATGACGACGGCGCTGCCGGCGCGATCGACGGCGATGGCGGTGCAGCCGTCGCGCAGGGAGCCACTGAGATAGGTGGAATAGACGAGGGCGGAGCCGGCTGGATTGATCTTGGTGATGAAGCAGTTGGCGAAATCCTTGGTGCCGGTGGGCGTGGGGGCGGGTTTGGTTTGGAAGGCGCCGGGGGTGACGGGGAAATCGGTACTATCGGTCACGCCGGTGATGTAGAGGGCCCCAGTGGCATCGAGGGCGACGCCGGTGGCGAGTTCCGAGCCGACACCGCCGATGTAGGTGGAGTAGAGGAGGCGGGAGCCGGTGGCGTC
>CAMATG010000488.1 GCA_945860645.1 Candidatus Sulfopaludibacter sp. SbA3
CAAACACAGAAAAAACGTGAAATTGCTCGCAAAATACTGCCCCATCACCTGCAACATCGCGCGCGACCGGAAGATCTCCCCCAACGGCCGATCCACCGCCTCCACCGCCGGCGCCGCCCGGTCCCGGAACCACGCAAACCATACCGCCGCCCATACCAACCCCGGCACCCCCAAAACGAAAAACGCCGCCCGCCACCCGAACCCGTCCAACAACCCCGCCAGGATCGGAAACGACAACGCCGCCCCCAGCCGCGAACCTGAAAAGATGATCCCGTTCGCCCGCCCGTGCAGCTCCGCCGGCAGCCACGTATAAAACGCCCGCGCCGACGCCGGGAACGCCCCCGCCTCCGCCAGCCCGAACAAAAATCGAATCACCACCAACGATGCAAACTCCGGCGCCAGCCCGGTCAACGCCGTGAAAACGCTCCAGGCCGCCACCACCACCGCCAACGTCACACGTGGCCCATACCGGTCCGCCACCCACCCCGCCGGGATCTGCCCCAACGCATACGCCAGCGCAAACGAACCAAACACCACGCCCATCGCGTCGTTCGATAAACCCAGGTCTTTCGAAATCAGATCCTTCGCCGTCGAGATCGCCGCCCGGTCCAAATACAGAATCCACGACAACAAAAACAGCAAAACCAGCAGAATCGCTCGCGCCATCACGCCCGCACCAGCGCCGCCAAATGCTGGTTCGTCAGCCACGCGGCATTCCCCGGCTCCAACTTGCCCCAGTTCGCCCCCATCGCCACCAGCACCAGCCGCCGGCTCGGAATCATCGCCGCGCAATTCCCCCCCGCACCTATAGACATAAACGTGTCCCCCGGCGCCCCCGGCCACGTCTTCGCCCGCGGATGCAAACGCCCCTTCCCGTTGAACCACCAGTTGCCCCCGTAAATCCCCGCGCCATACTCCGTAAAGTGGTCCGACCCGCCCCCGTAGCTCCCAATCCGCAAATAGTCATCGGTCTCCGCCTTCCGCGTCTGCGGCAAGTCCCGCCGCGTCTGCGGCCGGCAATACCGGTCAAAATAGGCGCGCGGCAGAATCCGCTTCCCCTTCCACTCCCCCTTGTTCAGCCAGAATTCGGCGATTCGCGCAAAGTCCCGGACCGATGCCGACAGCCGTCGATTCCCGGCCCGGAACGCCAGCCCATCCTGCAGCCCCAACGCATTCTCCAGCCGCGCCCCCACCGCCTCCGGCTTCTCCTGAAACACCCGATCGAACAAGGTTTTCTGGTACAAATTGATCGCAAAATCGTTATACGCCCACGCATCCCCCGGCGCCTCCGGCCTCCCATACCCGCTCGTCATCGACGTCAAATGCGCAAACGTCATCCCCCGGTCCTTCTCCGCCAGCGCCCAATCGTAGCTCCCGATCCGCGCCTCCAGATCCCGCAGCTTCCCCTCCTGCATCGCAAAGAATAGCAACGTTGTCATCACCGGCTTCGCCGACGACAACACGTCCTTCCGTTCCATCTGGTCCCCCCACGTCCGCACCGTCTGCCCGGCCCGCACAACGCACCCCCGCCCGCCCAACTCCGGCCCCATCCCCGCCATCAGCGCCAGCATCTCTCGTCGTCGCATGCGCCCAACATCATATCCGGTCAGCATCAAACCGCAACAACGATCACAAAAGAACCAATCGCCCTACAACCCCAGCGCCTTCCCCGCCCGCTTCGCGTACGCCTCCGCCCGCGAAACGCTCTCCCGCGCCTCTTCAAACTTCCCCGCCATCACCTGGCTCCGCGCCAGCTCCATCATCGATTGCATCATCCCCAGCCCCTTCGCCGTATCCGGATGCAACGTCTGCCCCAACGCCGCCACCGACTCCTTCACCGGCTGCGCCGCCAAATGCGTCGTCAACACCGTCGTCGCCGCCGTCATAAACCGGTCCTGCAACTCCGCCGGCCCCTGCACCCCCTCCGGCCACGCCACCATCTCCGGCGGCGGCGCCACCGCCTGCGGCTGCGCGTTCGCCTTCAAGGCATCAAACCCCTCCAACGGCTTCACATAGTAAGCCGCCCCCCACGCCGGCACCACGCCCGCCAACCCATACGCCCGCCCCGACAGCCACGACAACTGGCTCCGCAATCCCGGATGCACCCCCACCCACCGCGAATACAACTGCGCCGATGCCGCATAAGCCGCCAACGACGCCTCCCGCGCATACGGCTCCTGAATCAGCGCCATCTGCCGGTACGCCGACGCCACCGCAATCGCCAGCGCCGGATCATTCGCCGCATACGCCTGCATCGCGTTCAAATACGAATAACTCCGGTCCAGATACCGCCGGTCCCCGCCCGCCCACACACCCGGCCGCGACCAGTACGACAACACCGAATTCACATCCCGCACATGCCCCACTCCCGCCGCCCCGCCGGCCCCCGGCACTCGCCGCTGTATCCCCTCCAGCAACGTTCCAATCTCCTGCCCCGCCAACCCCAGCCCGACAACCAGAACCAAGCTATTTCTTAACAACACGATCGCCCTCCTTCGCCGGTCCTCCGGTCATGCTCCCAATCGAAATCTTCTCCCGCACCGTCGCCACCCGGAACTCCCCCACCGGCTGCGTCACCACGTCCAGAACTTCCTTCGTCTGCGGATCCCGTACCTCCCGCAACACCCTCTGCACCTCGAACCGGTCCCCCACCTGCACCCCCGCCGCGCTCCCGGCCGTGATGATCACGCTCCCGCCCTCCACCGTCGCCACCTGCGCCTCGATCTCCACATTCTTCGCCCCCGCCGCCTGCGCCGATTGCTGCGAAATCTGCTGCGCCAGCAGATCACAAGCCGCCATCGTCGCTTCCCCGATAATCGTCTCGCCGTAATTGCTCGCCGTCATCGCCGCCCCGCCCGCGCCGGCCGCGCCACCGCCCCAAAACCCGCCAAACCCGCCCCGGCTCACCCGTTTCGATTCCCCTCTCGCCTCCCCCGTCATCACCACTTCCGAACTCTCGTTGTCCACCAGCCGGAAGTCGATCACCACAACAGCCTTTCCTTCCGCGCTCCCCACGCCGCCAAACCCGCCCCCGCCACGCCCCCCAACACCCCCGCCCACTCGAGTGCTCCGGTCATCCCGTCCAAACACCACAATGTCGCCCATCAACGTGTAGTCCGCCCCGCGGATCTGTCCAATCCGCGCCTGCGTCCCCTTCTTCACCCGCCCGCTCGCGCCAAAGTCCTGCTCTTTGATCAGCGTGTTCACCTTCGCCCGTTCCACAATGGTGAACTTCCCGTCCTGCGCAATCCGCTTCACCAGCAGCGCCCGGATTCCCGCGCCCAGGTTCACCTGTGTCCCGAAGATCGCCTGCGCCGCCGTCATCACCGCCGAATAGTCGAACTCATCCACAGCCACAGACCGCTTCGTCTGCCCCGCCGCCACCGCCGCCCCGGCCGCCGCCAGCCACGCTCGCCGTGAAATCCGCATCGCTATTTCCCCTTCTTTCTCGCCACAAATCCTGTCTGCGGCATTCCCGTCCCCGCAAACGTCCCAATCGCAATCCGGTCCCGAACCTCCGTCACCACCATCTCCCCCACCGGCTCGGTCACCACGTCAATCACCTCCTTCGTCCCCGGGTCTTTCACCTCCCGCAGAATCCGGCTGATCTCAAACCGGTCGCACTTCTGCACCCCGTCGGTCGACCCCGCGCTCAAATACAAATTCGGCGCGTTCACCTCCGCCACCCGCGTTTCCACTTCCATGTTCCGCGGCTGAATCTTGCTCTCCTGCTCCGACAACTGCTTCGCCAACTCCTCCACCGCCGCCATCGTCGCCTCGCCAATAATCGTCTCCCCGAAGTTCGCCGACGTCATGTCGATCCCCCCGGCCCCGCCCCCGCGCGACCCATACCCCGCCAGCGCGAACCCCTTCGATTTCCGTGACGATTCCCCTCTCGCCTCCCCCGTCGCAATCACCTCCGAGCTCTCCGCGTCCACCAGCCGGAAGTTGATCGACACCACCGCCTTCTCCTCCTTCGACCCAAACTTCACCCCGCTCAACACACGCGGCCCCACGCCAAATCCGCCAACAGATTTGCCCTTGTCATCCCGCCCGAAAATCACCACATCGCCCATCAGAATCGCGTCGGACCCGATGATCTGCCCAATCTTCGCCTGTGTCCCTTTCTTCACCCGGTTCGACGCGCCAAAGTCCTGCTCGGCCATCACCTTGGCCACCTTCGCCCGCTCCACAATCCGGTACTTCCCATCCTGGTGAATCCGCTTCGTGAACATCGCCCGGATGCCGGTCCCAATATTCACCTGCGTCCCGAACACCGCCTGGATCGCCGTCATCACCGCCGAATAGTCAAACTCCTCAACAGCCACAACCCGCTTCCGCGCCTGCGCCGGCACGTCGCACGCCACGCCCTGCAAGGAAGAGGGAAACCCCGCCGGAGCCGCCACCACAGCCCGAGGCGCAGCCGCCACCGCCCCCGGAGCCACCGCCGCGGCAACAGCCGGAGCGGCCCCGCCAGTCCCGGTAATCGCCGAAATCACCGCGTCCGACGCGCCCGCCGTGCGCAACGCCACCAGTTGATCCATCGATGGATTCAACCCCTTCAACTCCCCGATCTTCTTTAAAATCGCCCCTTCCGGCATCTTCAGCTTCACCAGTTGCAACACCTGGTCCACCGCGTTCGCCGGCGCGGCCATCCGCGGCACCGCCGGTTTCGCTACCGCGGGCTTCGCCGGCATCGCCGGCTTGGCAGGCATCGCCGGCTTCGGCACCGGCGTCTGTCCCAACGCCACACTCAAGCTCACAATGGCGGCCATCCCGCTTCTCAATCCCTGGGTCATCGCTCTCCTCCCGGCCCGCGGGCCGTCGAAATCGGAATACTCGTGCGTATGTAAGGCAATAGCGATCCACCCGCCCCGGCCTGCAAAAAAACTTTTCTACTGAATCGCCATCGTCACATCCGTCCGGCTCCGCGCCGCCCCCTGCTCCAGCACTACAGCCACCGCGTTCCCCTTCGCCGTCCCGGCCGGCAACGTGAAGTTCACCTGGTACAACCCCACAAACTGCGGCGCCAATCCCGCAAACAGCACATTCGCCGCCGGAATCCGCGTCCCGCCGATCAGTACCGATGGCGTCGTTGCCACCCGCCGCAGCGTCAGGTTCGACCCATCCGCCGCGCACTCCCCGCCGCACGAATTCACCCCGCTCGCAATCCCCGGCGCCACCGCGCCCATCCCGCTGGCATAGATCGTCAACGTGTCCCCCGCCCGTGCCGGCCGCGCCGCGTCCGCCAGCGTCCCCGTGTTCGCAAACACCACCGCCCCCTGCCCACCGCCGCTCTGCGTCACCGTATAAATTGCCGGCGACACAAACCCCAGCGCCAGCGTCCGCGTCTCGCTCACCCCCGCCGCGTTCCGCACCACCACCGCCGCATTCGTCCCCGCCACTTCGTACGGAATCTGCAAATTGATCTGCCCCTGTGC
>CAMATG010000489.1 GCA_945860645.1 Candidatus Sulfopaludibacter sp. SbA3
GGATGGGTGAAGTAGTCCCACACTTCGGCGGTGTGCAACAGCGCCTTCGTAGGCACACAGCCCACGTGCAGGCACGTCCCTCCCAGCTTCGGGTCCTTCTCGATGAGTGCGGTTTTCAGTCCATATTGACCGGCGCGAATGGCGGCGGAGTACCCGCCGGGGCCGCTTCCAATCACAACTAAATCGTAAGCCATTATTTTTGAGTGTAACATCGCGCCTTCGGGATGCATTTCAATAGATGTATGAGCTTTTTGACCGGATTCCTCCTTCTTGCCGCCCTGTTCCCGATCGACTCGATCCAGGTCGAAGGGCTCAAGCGCCTGAAGCCGGCTCAGGTCATCGGCGCCTCAGGCCTCAAGGTCGGCCAACAGGCCGATAAACCGGACTTTGAAGCCGCCCAAGCCCGTCTGCTCGCCACCGGAATGCTCGCCAGCGTCGGCTATCGCTACACATCTTCCGCCAACGGCGGTGGCTACAAGGTCACCTTCGAAGTCGCCGAAGTCGATCAGGTCTTCCCTGTAAAATTTGAGGATCTCCCTGGCACCGAAGCCGAGCTCATGAAGATTCTGGCCGCCGCCGACCCATTGTTTACAAATCCCGTTCCCGGCACCGAAGCCGTCATCAAGCGCCTCGAAGCCGCCTTGAACGCCAAGCTCAAAACGAACCCACCCGTCATCGGCCGCGTCCTGGCCGACCGGCCGGAGGAGATCATGCTCCTCTTCCGCCCGAACAAACCCCGGCCCACCGTCGCCTCGGTCACCTTCACCGGCAACAAGGCCTTCGCCACCTCCGAACTCCAGGTCAAGATCGCCGCCGTTTCCATTGGCGTCCTGTTCACCGAGGACCGGTTCCGGGAACTGCTCAACAACCAGATCCGCCCGATCTACGAGACCAAGGGCCTGCTCCGCGTGGCCTTCCCGAAGATCACCGCCAAGCGCGCCGGCGACATGGAAGGGCTCGACGTCGAGGTGGAGGTGGTGGACGGCCCCGAGTACAAGCTGGAGAAGGTGACCATGTCCGGCGCCCCGCGCGATACCGCCCTCCTCAAGGACGCCGGGTTCAAGGAGGACGCCGTCTTCCGCATTCACGAGGTTGTGGACAGCCTGGAGAAGCTCCGCGCCTCCTTCCGCGCCGAGGGCTACATGAAGGTGGCCACCGACTCCACCCGGACCTACAACGAGGACAAGAAGACGGTGAACATGAACGTGGCCGTCACTCTCGGCCGCCAGTACAAGATGGGCCGGCTGACCATCAAGGGCCTCGATATCACCACCGAGCCCGAGATCCGGAAGATGTGGGGGATGAAGGAGGGCGCGCAGTTCCGCGACCAGTACGCCGAGAAGTTCCTGAAGCGGATGAAGGACGATGGCGTGCTAGACAATCTGGGCGAAACCAAGGCCCAGCTGACCTACGATGAGCCCCGTGGGATCATCCATATCACCCTCAACTTCGCGGGGGAGAAGAAAGAACCTGAGAAGAAACGGCCCTTTTAGCCAATAAGATAGGTACGTGGACTGTAGTGCCGTTGGCTGGTTGAGGCGCGCTGGCTGGCTGCTGCTGGTATGCTCCCAGGTGCAGGCGCAGGAGCGCGTATTCCGGATCGGTTTCGAAGAGGCGCCTCCGAATCATCTGGTGGGCGCCGATGGCCAGCCGGACGGGCTGGCGGTGGAGGTGGTGCGGGAGGCGGCGCGCCGCGCCGGCGTCCGTCTTCAATGGGTCTTTGTGCCGAACGCGTTCGCCGCGATCTCCCAGGGCCAGATCGATCTCTACGGCCTGATGACGGAGTTGCCGGAGCGCCTTCCGGTGGTCTATTTCTCCGAGCCTTGGCGGACGGCCACCTACGCCCTGGTCTGGCGGAGCGACAGCGGCTTTGACCGTCCGGAGCAGTTCGGCCGGCGGCGATTGTCGATCACCTCGGACCGGTGGGCGACCGCCGAGGTGGCCCGGCGCTTCCCCACCGCCGAGGCGGTCCCGGTGGCGACGCAGCAGGAAGTTCTCCGCGCCATCTGCTCCGGCAAAGCGGCCGGCGGGCTGCTGTTCGCCAACCCGACGACGTTTGACCCGTTTGCGCCGGAGCCCGGTTGCCGGGGGGTGGCTCTGCGCTCCCTGCGGCTGGACGACAGTGGCAGCCGGTTGGGTGTCGCCGCTCGCCGGGCTGATCCGGAAGCGGTGGCGGCGGCCGACCGGATTCGCGGACAGATCGATGGCATGTGGCTCGATGGGACCATGCAGGGCGCGTTCCTGAAGTGGATGGCCTCGGCGACCTTTGAACGGGAGACGCTGGAGCGGTTGAAGGAGTCCAATCGCCGGAACGCCGTCCTGGCTGGGGTGGCGGGGTTGGCGGTGTTGTTGGCGCTGGGGCTGGCCTATGCGGCCTGGCGATTGCGGCAGGAGACCCGGGCGAAGTCGGCGTTCCTGGCGTCGATGAGTCATGAGATTCGAACGCCGATGAACGGCATGCTGGGGATGGCCGAACTGCTGGAGACCAGCGGGTTGCAGCCGGAGCAACTGGAGATGGCCGGGACGTTGCGGGAGTCCGGTGAATCGCTCCTGGTGATCCTGAACGAGATTCTGGACTCGGCCAAGATCGAGTCCGGGCGGATGCAGTATGCTTCGGCGCCGTTTGACCTCTGGGCGGTGCTGGAAGGGACGGCGGCGGTGTTTTGGATCACCGGCTGGCGGAAGGGCGTCGACGTCCGGGTGGAGATCGGGGCGAGCGCGCCGCGGATGGTGACCGGCGATGCGGTCCGGGTGCGGCAGATCGTGATGAACCTGGTGGGGAATGCGCTGCGGTTTACCGACCGGGGCTCGGTGGCGATTCAACTGGCGGCGGACGACGGTGGCGTGCGGATCAGCGTCCGGGACACCGGGCAGGGGGTGGCGCCGGCGATGCAGCGGCGGATCTTCGAACCGTTCCAACAGTCGAATGACCGTACGCACGGCGGGACCGGCTTGGGACTGAGCATCTCCAAGCGGCTGGCGGAGGGGATGGGCGGGCGCATCACCCTGACGAGTGCGCCGGGCGAGGGGGCTACGTTCGACGTGTTCCTCCCTTTGCAGGGTGATCTGGTGGATGTCCCCCGGGATCTGGTGCTGGTGCCAGATGGGCCTGAGGCGGCCGAACATGCCCGTCACGTGTTGACGGCGCTGGGGCTGGAGGCGATGCTGTGGACTGGCGAGGGTGCGCCTTCGGCGGGAGCGAGGGTCTGTCTGGTGGCGGTGCAGTGCCGCGTCCACCCGGAGGGATGGCCGGTGCTTACCCTGCCCCTGCGGCCGTCGCGGCTGATGGAGACGGGGGACGTGCCTGCGGGCGTGGCCCCATCGGCTGACATCGGCTGCCGGGTCCTTGTGGTGGATGACAACGCGGTGAACCAGCGCGTTGTGCGGGGGCTGTTGGAGCGTGCCGGGTGCGAGGTCGCCTCGGCAATGGGCGGCGCCGATGGGGTGGAGCTGGCGCGAGAAGGGTTCGACCTGATTCTGATGGACTGCGTGATGCCGGGAATGAATGGCTGGCAGGCGACCGAGGCGATCCGGGCACTGGAGGAAGGCGGGCCGCAGAGCTACATCGTGGCCTTGACCGCCAATGCCTTTGAGGAGGACCGGGAGCGGTGCCTTGCCTGCGGGATGGACGACTTTTTGGCCAAGCCGGTCCGGTCGGTGGAACTCAGGCGGGTCGTGGAGATGGCTCGCGATCGGCGAGGGCGCGGCGGAGCCAGTCGAGGGCGTTCAGGACGGTCAGGCAGCGGACCCGGTAGCGGTCTCCGTTGAGCTTCAGCTTGCGGGCGTGGGTGCCGGACGGGGTGGCGAGTCCGAGGAAGACGTGGCCGGCGTTGGGGCCGTCGGCGAAGCCGGTGACGCTGATGGCGTAGTCGGCTTGGGCGCGGTCGCGGGCGCCGGCGGCCATGGCGAGGGCCGCCTCTTCGCTGACCGCTTCGGTGCCTTCGGGGACGCCGAGGAGCTGGGTCTTCATCTGGTCGGTATAGGTCAGGAAGCCGCCGCGGAAGTAGTCGCTGGAGCCGGCGATGGAGGTGATCTGCATGCCGAGCATGCCGCCGGTCATGCTCTCGGCCACGGCTACCGATTGGCCTTTGGCGCGGAGGAGCTTGCCGATGACGACCTCGAGCGGGTCGCCGTTGGTGGAGTAGATCTTGTCGCCGATGAGTTCAGCGATGGGGTCGCCGACTTCGGCGAGGAGGGCTTCGGCTTCCTCGGCCGTTTCGCAGCGGGCGCGGAGGTGGATGTCGATGTCGCCGGCGGCGGCGAGGATGGTGGTGGCCGGGTTGGTGTACCTGGTGTAGATGGGGGCGATGAGGTGGTCGAGGTCGCTTTCGCCCATGAGGGCCACGCGGTACCAGCGGGTGCGGATGACCTGCGGGGGGAGCATGGCGGTGAGGCGGGGGATGAGTTCGGCGGCGACCATGGGCTTCAACTCGCGGGGCGGGCCGGGGAGGAGGACGAGGACGCGGCCGTCGCGGTGGAACCACTGGCCGGGGGCGGTGCCGTTGGGATTGGGGAGACGGTCGGCTCCGTTGAGGATCAGCGTCTGGCGGCGGTTGTTCTCGGTGGGAGTGCGGCCGAACTTCAGGAAGCGGTCGAGGATGGCTTGCCAGGCTTCCTCGCTGGGGGTCATGCCGACTTCGAGGGCGGCGGCGACGGCGTCGCGGGTAAGGTCGTCTTCGGTGGGGCCGAGGCCGCCGGTGAGGATGACCAGTTCGGCGTGGGCCCAGGAGTTGCGGATGGCGTCGGTTAGCCGCTGGCGGTCGTCCCCGATAATGGCCTTGGCGACGACTTCGATGCCGAGGGTGTTGAGCTCCTGGGTGAGGAAGAGGGAGTTGGTGTCGACCTTGTCAGGGGTCAACATCTCGGAGCCGACGGCGATGATTTCAGCGTTCATGGGGTGTTAGACCTCGTGGCGTTTGGGTGCTGCGGTGCGTTGATGGCGCGGCTTGGTCGCGCCGGGGAGGGCTTGGTGCGGGCTGGGCTGGCGCCGGCGTGGGGCCGGGGTGATCGGGTCTCAGAGGATGCGGGCTGTCGTCGCGTTTGGGGACACGCTGAAGCATGTCCCCGGAGGGGGGCGGTGCTGCGTGGGGGGCGGAGGGCCCCTCCCTTACGGTCGGCGTTCGGTAGGGGGTGTCCGTGGGTGTGGGCTGGGCGGGCGGGTCTTAGAGGGTGCGGGCTATCGTCGCGTTTGGGGACACGCTGAAGCATGTCCCCGGAGGGGGGCGGTGCTGTGTGGGGGGCGGAGGGCCCCTCCCTTACGGTCGGGGTTCGGTACGGGGTGTCTGTGGGTGTGGGTTGGGATGGCTCCGGCGAGGGTGCGTTGGGCTGGGGATGCGGGCTGTCGTCGCGTTTGGGGACACGCTGAAGCGTGTCCCCGGAGGGGGGCGGTGCTGCGTGGGGGCGGAGGGCCCCTCCCTTACGGTCGGCGTTCGG
>CAMATG010000490.1 GCA_945860645.1 Candidatus Sulfopaludibacter sp. SbA3
GGTGCTGGATGACCTGCAGATCCTGCACCAGATGACCGATGCGGTGCGCACGGCCGACGTGCATCTGTTCGCCCCGAAGCCGGCGATCCGCTATGCGGGGCCGGGCTTTGGCCGGCGCGGCGGGGGCGGGGCGGCGGGGCAGAATCCGCCGAATGGGGTTGTGGTGCAGTACATGTTGAAGGAGAAGGCACAGGGCGAGGCGACGATCGAATTCCTGGACGCGGCGGGCAAGCTGATCAAAAAGTTTTCGAGCAAGGCGGAGGCGCGGAGCGCTGGCGCCGCGGCGGGTGGCGGCGACGATGACGAGGGGCCGCGAGGGCCGGCGGCGCCTGTGCTCGTTCCGATCGAAAAGGGCTTGAACCGCTTTGAATGGGACATGCGCTATCCGGATGCGGTGAGCTTCCCAGGGATGATCTACTGGGCGGCAAGTTCGCGCGGACCGATCGCGGTGCCGGGTGCGTATACCGTGAAACTGACGGCCGGCGGGAAGACATTCACGCAACCGTTCACCATCCGGAAAGACCCGCGCATGGGCGGGAGCGTGGCCGATTTGCAGAAGCAACTGGACCTGTCGTTGCAGTTGCGGGACAAGGTAACGCAGACGAACGAAGCGGTGATTCAGATCCGCGATATCCGGAAGCAGATTGAGGATTTGGTGACGCGCGCGACGTCGGCGAAGGACGTCGTGGAGGCGGGCAAGAAGCTGGCCAAAGAGCTGACGGACGTGGAGCAGGAGCTCTACCAGACGAAGAACCAGAGCGGCCAGGATCCGTTGAACTATCCGATCAAGTTGAACAACAAGCTGGCGGCATTGCTGGGCGTGGTGCAGAGTTCAGACACCGGGCCGACGGCGCAATCGAACCAGGTTTTTGAAGACCTGGCGACGAAGGTGAATGGGCAACTGCGGCGGCTGGAGGGGCTGGTGGGAACGAACCTGCCGGCGTTCAACAAGCTGGTTCGCGATGCGTCGGTACCGGCGGTGATTGTGAAAGGGAAGTAGCGGCATCGAGCAGGGATTGCAGGGGCTGCGGGTCCTGCGGCGGCAGGACGTGGGCGACCAGGATGATGGTTCCGGGTTCGCCTTGCGGGGTGAGCAGGACGCGCAGGTATTGGATCGCCAGTGAACGTGGGGCAAAGGTCTCGCGGTCAGTCAGTTCCAGGACTTTGACGCGGCGGCCGAGCATGGCGGCGCTGAGCACCGCGCTTTGTTGCACCGAGCCGAGGCCGGCTTCCCCGTTCGATGCCATGAACTGGCGGGCGGCTCCATTTTCGTACTCCAGTTCTCCTTCGGCGCTGAAGACCCAGACCGGGTCTCGGAGCACGGCGAAGATGTCCCGGTACTGAGCGTCCATGTCGGCCACAACGACACCGGTGGACTCACGGATGCGCTGGGCGGAGTGGATGCGATTGGCGTTCCAGACGATCATGGCGAACATGCTGCCGGCGCTCATCAGGACATGGAGGAGCAGGCCGAGATCGGGCTGGAGCAGGCCGGCGCTTTGGGCCTGGTGGCGGAGGATTGCCAGCAGGACGGGAATGAGAAACGCGAGCGGGAACATGACGCGCGCCGCTTCCGCCTCCGGCCCACGCTGGGCCAGGACTTTCAGCACGCCGGGGGCGCGAGTGGCAGTGGAGAGAATATAGGCGATGGCCGTAAGAATGGCGAGCGGGATGAGGTCGACCCGCAGTAGCGACGGCACCGGCGCCATGGCCGCGCGGGAGAGCAGCAGAGAGATCCAGCAGGAGCTGAGGAACGTGCAGACGAGAGCGGTGAGGACCGCATCGACCCGGATGTGGGGCAGGCGCTGTTTGCTGACGAGGCTGAGGCCGATGGCGAGATAACAGATGCCGACGGCGTGGCCGCCAACGGTGAGCGACGCGCCGACGACGATGAGGCAGATCCGCGACGTTTGGACGACGGCCCGGACGGAACGGCTATGGGCTTCCAGCCGCGACATGCGAACGGCGAAGCCGACGAAGATAAGGCCGAGCGCCTCTTCCGGGGAGACCCAGAGAATGCCGATGGCGCCGCCCGTCTGGCCGGTCCAGACGCTCAGCAGCGAAAGGATGCCGAGCGCGATGGCGAGGAAGCAACTGACGCGCAGGATGAGGGCGGGCCAATAACGGGCTGGACCATCGCGTTTGACGGTTGGATGCACTTGTCCACAGATCGGCTCGATTCGCGGAAGTCTGAGAGAAATACCTGGCATACGATTACATCCGGCGCCGGCGCATGCCGGGGACGAAGCCGCTGTTGCGAACGTGGATGCGGATGCGGCAGGGGTCGCCGTCGCTTGCGGGGCAAACGTGATCGACACTGACGCGCAGGCGACCGGCGACGACTTCGCTTTGGCTGCGGGTGTGTATGGCGAGGGCGAGGCCGGGGGGCACATCCATATTCAGCCGGGAAAAGACGGTGGCGGAGGCCAGAGCCATTCCGTTCTTGATGGCTTGGCCAGATTCCGCGCGGCGGTAGTGGCCTTCGAGCAAGACGCCTTCGAGCCCATTTTCATTGGTGGGCGGGGCGTAGGCGGTGACGGTGATATCGCGCCATTCCGATTTGGTGGCGACGGCGGTGGTGCGGCAGGCGTAGCCGCCATCGCGGACGGCGTCTTCGGTAGAGACGCCCTGGTCCCGCAGGGCTTCGCAAACCCCCTTGGCCCCGCGGCTGGGCAGGGCCTCGTCCTGGCACCCCAGCAGCACGACGGCCAGAGACACAGCGAGCGCAAATCCGCAATTCAGCGGCAAGCCGGCACCCTCCTCCAACTCGAACCCAGCGGTCAATTCATACTTGTTTGTATGACCAAATCGTCCCATGAAGGGCGACATTTTGACATGCGTCGGACGCCCTAGCGCCCTTAGTTATCGGGGTGTAGTCAGGCCTTTACGTCGTAGCACCAGAGGCAGCCGAGATCGCGGATGTACATGCGGCCGTTGGCGATGACGGGATAGGACCAGGCGCGTTCGCGGGCGTCGCGGCGGCGGGGCGGGGCGGGCGGCGTGAAGCGGCCTTTTTCGCGGTAGCCGGCGGTGGTGGCTTCGACGAGAGCCACTTCACCGGATTCGGAGTGGTAGTACAGATTTCCGTCGGCGAGCATGACGGCGCCGGGGCCGAAGGCGGCGTCCTGCCAGTGGATTTTGCCGGTGAGGAAATCGGCGGCGACGGGGCCTTGTTGGTTCGTTCCGTAGAGGACGTCGCCCTGGAGGACCTGGCCGCCGAGGGTGTTGGGCATGTCGCGGCCGAGGTAGATTTGTTCGGCCGTGACGTTGGCGCCGTTGGCGGTGAGCTGGATGAGGCCACCGTTGAAGCGGCGGGCATTGGTGGAGTAGATGTAGTTGCCTTTGGCGATGGGAGAGGCGATGTTGGCCGGGCCGCCTGCGGTGCCGGTGTAGCGCCAGAGGAAGGCGCCGGTTTTGGCGTCGACGCCGACGACGCCTTTGTCGAGGAACTGGACGTACTGGCGGCGGCCGGCGGCCTCGGTGACGATGGCGGTGGAGTAGGCGGCTTTGTCGCCGCCGGGAATGGCGGATTTCCAAATCGTCGCGCCGGTCCTTTTGTCGACGGCGGCCATGGTGGCGGTGGGGCCACCGGGGGTGATGACGAGGGTATCGCCATCAATCAGCGGGGATTCGGCGTAGCCCCAGGTACCGGGGGCTCCGGCGAAATCGGCGCGGGCACTTTTGCGCCAGAGGACTTCGCCGGTGTCGGCGCGGAGGGCGGCGAGGTCGCCATCGGAGGAGAAGGCGTAGAGCTTGTCGCCGTCGATGGCGGGCGTGGAGCGGGCCATGGGGTAGGGCGGCTGCTGGTTGGGATTGCCGACGCCGCCGAGGTGAGCGCTCCACTGGGGTTCGCCGGTTTTGAGTGACAGGGCCTGGACGAACTCGTCGTCGAGGCCGTGGTTACTGACGGCGTAGATGAACTTCGAGGTGACGGCGACGGTGCCGTAGCCATCACCGATGTCGGGTTGTTGCCAGAGGAGTTTGGGGCCTTCCTTGGGCCACTGCTTGAGGAGACCGGTTTCGGTGGAGATGCCGGTGCGGGCGGGGCCGCGGAACTGGGTCCAATCGGCGGCGAGTGCCGGGAGGGTGGAGGCGAGGAAGAGGCGGCGGCGCATGGTTTTGACCCTACTCACTGTACTAGGGTCTGGGGCGGAGGCGCAGGGGATGGAAACGGCGATGGGAGTTCGGTGGAGATCGTATACTGAGAGGGTTGGGATTCTGATCGGCCGTTGAGGAGTAGTTGCGTTGAAGTGGTATGAAGTGGTTTTTTGGCGTGGCGTCGCAGTTGGTGAGACCGGACCGATTGAGTTAGCAGAAACAGTTCGGGAATCCCTATGACGCCTTCGGCGACCCAAACGACGATCTCCCCGTGGCTTGCCCAAAACGGGCCGACAGCGATCGAATCGTTGTTCCGTGCGATTGTGTTTCATCCATCGTCGCCGATACTGATTGCCGATGACGACCGGAATTATCGGGACGCGAGCATTGGCGCTGGCCGATTTCTGGGCGTGGGACGGGAGAAGCTGATTGGACGGCGGGTTGACGACTTCGCTGGAGCGGCGGGGAATCCGGCGCTTTCGGAGCGGTGGCAGGAGTTTTTGAAAGAGGGCCAGCAGGCCGGCACACTGCAATTGGTGGGGCCGGACGGGACGACGCGAGACGTTGAGTATACGGCGAAGGGCAATGTGCTGCCGATCCGCCACCTGCTGTTAATGCGGGAAAAGGGGGCTGCGGCGAGCGCGGCGGCTGCCGCGACGTGGGCGTGGACGGACGATTTCGCGCTGTTTCTGCTGGACGCCGATGGGCGGATTGTCACCTGGTACGCGGGCGCGGAGCGAATCTATGGATACAGAAGCGAGGAAGTGGCGGGGCAATCGCTATCGTTCCTCTATCCGCCGGACGGAAGCGTGCGAGCCCGTGTGGAGCGGAAGCTAAAGCGCGCCGCCACCGAAGGCCATGCCGGCGGTGAGAGCTGGCATTTGCGGAAAGACGGCTCGCAGTTCTGGGCCAATGCGATCACGATGGCGCTGCGCGACGAGAAGGGGGCACTGCAGGGGTTCGCCCGCGTGGTGCGCGACTTTACCGACCGGCACGAGCGGGACGAGAAGTTCAGTAGCGCGGAGCGGAATGCGCGACCGGCGGCGGAGATGTCGACGGTGGCCGGGGTTGTCTCCGGCGAGTTCGACCGCGTGCTGGAGATGAACGACAAGTTTCTGGACCTGATCGGCTACAGCCGGGAGGACCTGGACGAGGGGCGGATCATTTGGGCGGATCTGGGGCCGAAGGAGTTCGCGGCGCAGGACGAATTTGCCCACGAAGAGGGGTTGCGGTTTGGCGCGTGCAGCCCGTATGAGAAAGAGTTGATCCGGAAAGACGGGACGCGCATACCGGTGCTGATCGCGACCGCCGTGCTTAAGATTTCGCCGTACCG
>CAMATG010000491.1 GCA_945860645.1 Candidatus Sulfopaludibacter sp. SbA3
TACGGAAAAAAATGAGGTGTCTGACACCAATATATTGCTTTTGTTTTATGGGATGAGGAGGAGGGGGGCGCGCCAGAAGGCGGCTTTTTTGCGGGTCACGTCGAGGACGGTTACCTGGCAGATGTACTCGCCGGGGGACAGTTTTTCGAGCGGGATTTGGAATTTGATGGGCATGGTGCGGAGGCGGTTGGGTTGGGCTTCCGTTATGGTTATTGGGGTGGTTTCGAAGGACTTGGTTTCGTCCTTGTAGAAGGTTATGTAGGCGGTTAGGGGTTGTAAGTCGTCTGTCCCTTGCTGGTAGGCTTGGAGATAGATGTACATATCCTTTTGTTTGCTGAACACGCGGGTTACGGACGGGATTAGTTTCATGCCGTCCTGGACTAAGGGGCTGAATTGACTTTTGTCCTTGCCGACGGTGTAGATGGCGTCCTTCAGATCGATACGCTGGCTGCTTAGGACTACGCTGCTCAAGGGAATTCGCTTCTCTTCCTTGTTCAGGTTGGGGATGACGAATTCGGTGGCGAAGGTGCCCATGCGGCCGGATTCGGCGTCGCGGGCGAGGAACTTGATTTTGTATTTGCCGGGGAGAAGCGTGAAGCCGGAGTCGTATTCGATGGGGCGGCTTGTCGTGCCGCGCTTGATGTCGACTTTGTCGCGCACATTGGAGACGGTAATGCCGAATTCGTCCTTCACTTCGCCGATGAAATCAACGCGGGCGTTGCCGAGTTCGCGGGCTGGGATTTTGACGGCGATGGGGACGAAGTACTCGGCGCGGTTGAGCTGGAAGTAGCCGATCTCCATGGCGATGGTCACGTCGGTGACGGGGTCCGGTTGGAGGAGGGCGTCTTCGAGTTGGCGCTCTTTGTCGGCGTTGTTGAACTTACTGTAGTCCTTGCCGGCGTAGTAGCCCTGGCGGTAGTCGAGCGTGGCGGATTGGCCGTTGGTGAGGGTGATTTTGATTTTGCGGAATTTGCCGTCGGCGTTGGAGTTGGTGGTGTAGTAACCGAGGAGGTAGTAGCTGGTGATGGCGCGCTGGGCTTGGGTGATGCCGCGGGCGAGGTCGTTGGAATCAAGCAGGGCTTTGCCACCGGTGTCGGCGGCGAGGGTCCAGAGGGTGTCCTGGGAGCGCTGGAGGTTGGCCGTGACGGTGTTGGCGGCGGTGCCGTTGTACATGCCGATGCCGCCGACGGAACCGCGAGTGGCGTCGCCGAGCGGGGCTTGGGCCATCAGGCCGCGGGCGTCGACGGGCCAGAAGGAGACGCCGGAGCGGATGGCGGCGTTGATGGTGGCTGCCAGTTGAGCCTGGTTGTTGGTGCCGTTCAAGCGGAGGCCGCTGGCGAAATAGACGAGGGACTTTTTCTCCTGCAGGCGGCCGAGCATGGTGGCGGCGGTTTGGAGGGCGGCGAGTTGGCGGTCCGTGAAGAAGATGTTGAATTCGCTGTCGTTCTGGCCGAAGGCGGCGCCGGTGTCGGCTTCCTGCGGGGCGTTTTCGTCTTCGCCGACGATCATGGTTTCGAGGATGGAGAGGGCGCGATTGCGGTCGCCGGTGAAGTCCTGCAGCACCTGGACGGCGCCGCTGGTGTAGGCCATGATGGCGATCAGATCGGCGCCGGTCATTTGGGTTTGAACGAAAGATTTGGCGGCTTTGAGGGCGCGGAGTTGATCGGGTTGGGGCATGGCCGTCATGTCGAAGTAGAGGGCCAGAAGGCGGCGGTCGCGGTAGCGGAAGTCGCCGGGGGTTTCGGGGGCGATTTGAGTTTTGGTGAGGCGGGGGAGGAGTTCGATGCGGGGATTGGTGGGCTGGGATGGCGGCGCGTCGGTCAACTTTTGGAACTCGAAGAATTTGATAGTTTGGGGGACGCCGTCTTCGGTGATGGCGAAGTCTTTCGCGGTGAGGCCGGTGATGGGGTTGCCGTCTTTGTCCTTGACGGAGACGGTTTCGACGACGAGTTGGGAGGTGGTTTGGAAGGTGGCTTGGGGGTAGGCGGCGAGGGCGAGGAGGAAGAGGCAAAAACGCATTGTTAGAACCTTGTCCTTACGGTGAGCTGCATGGTTCGCATGGGGCTGGCGGTGGTGGGGAGGCCGAACTGGGCGTTGCCGTAGACGGTGTTCCAGCTGGGGAAGCGGACGGAGTTGAGGGCGTTGGTGGCGTCGAGACGGACGTCGAGGCTGAAGCGTTCCGTGCCGCGGAAGGTGCGGCCCATGGAGGCGCCGAGGGCGAACTGGTTGGGGCCGTTGATGGAGTTGCGACCGGCGTTGCCCCACTGGCCGGGGGCGGGCGGGGCGAGGGCGGCGGGGTTCAGGAAGAGGCCGGGGGGCGCGTCGTAGAGGGAGGCGCCGGTGAAGTCTGGCCGGAGGCTGCCGCTGACGCCGGTGCCTCGGACGGCGGCGAGGTAGACGGGGGAGAGGGGCAAGCCGGTGGCGGCGTTGATTTGGGTGCTGAGGGTCCAGTCGCGAATGGCGCGGGCTTTCCAGCCGTTGGCAAGGGCGCTGCCCTTAATGCCCATGCCGGTGGTGTATTGGGTCATGGCGGAGAGGACGTGGCGCTGATCGAATTGAGAGCGGCTGCGTTCGGCGCGGAGGTCGAGCCAGTTTTGGGCGACGAGGGGGCCGCCTTGGTTGCGGCCGCCGAGGGCGGCGTTATCGATGGATTTGGCCCAGGTGTAGGAGAGCTGGGCGGTGAGGCCGGCGCGGAGGCGGCGGCGGATTTGGAGTGTTCCGGCGTGGCGGGTGGAGTTGCCGTTGGAGGTGAGGTAGGCGTAGCCGCTGGGTTCGATTGATCCGTTGGGGAATGTGTTGGGGAGGACCTGTTGCTGGGCGCGGGTGCCTTTGATGCCGTTGTAGGAGGCGGTAATTTGCAGGGCCCAGGGGAGATCGCGCTGGAGGGAGAGCTGCCAGTTTTGGGAGTAGCCGGCGCGGAAGTTGGGGTCGGCCGCGAAGAGGGCGGAGGCGGCGCCGCCGGGGAAGCCGTTGGCGAGGGTGAGGGGCGTGGCGGGGGTGTTCGAGACGCGGATGCTTTTTGACAGCGGGGCTTGTTGGGCCATTTGCATGGCGATGGGCTGATAGATGGACGTGTCGTAGTAGATGCCGTAGCCGCCGCGGACGACGAGCGAGGAGGCCACGAGCGGGCGCCAGGAGAAGCCGAAGCGGGGGGCGATGTTGTTGCGGTCGGGCTGGAGGGGGCCACCGGCGTTGACGAGGCGGCCGTACTTTTCGGTGGCGGGCGTCCAGTATTCCCAGCGAACGCCGTAGTTGAAAGTGAGGCCGGGATTGACGCGCCAATCGTCGTTGAAGAAGCTTTCGGTGATGGTGGCGCGGAGGTATTTATCGGCGTTGCCGAAGGCGATGGAGCTGGTGTCGGGGATGCCGAGGAGGAAGGCGGCGACGTCGTTGCGGGCGGTGGTGCCGTTGAAGGCGAAGCTGCCACGCGGGTCCTGTTGGGAGAGGACGTTGAACTGCTGGCGGCGGTGGACGGCGCCGAAGGAGAGGTTGTGGCCGCCGCGGTTGTAGAAGGCGTCGGCGTTGTAGGCCATGGTTTGATTGCGGGTCAGGGAGAACTGGGCGTCGGAGAGCGGGGCGATGCCGCTGGCGAAGGTGAGCGAGGGCGGGCCCCAGTTGGCGGGGTCCTGATTGTTGCCGGTGATGCCGGCTTCGGCGGCGATGTTGCGGCGGTTGGCGAAGAAGGGGTTTAGCTCGTCACGCTGGCGGCTGTAGGTGGCCGAAAGGTTGACGAAGAAGCGGGCGTGGATGGTGCGGCGGTAGGCGAAGGACGTGTTCAAGCCGAGGGCGCGGCCGGTGTCTAGGAAGCCGTAGAGATTGGAGTTCGACAGGCGGGTGGAGTTGAAATTGAAGGTGCCGGAGAAGTAGTTTTTGCGGCGCTGTTTGTTGATGCGAGTTTGGAGGTCGTCCTGGTTGACGCCGCTGACGATGGGGGTTTGGAAGTTGTAGCGGGTGCTGCCGGTGAAGTTGGGGTTTGGGAAGAGGGTCAGCAAGACGCGGGCTTGGGGGGAGATACGGGTGGCGGGGATCTGGGCGTTGGGGAAGGGGGTGTTCGACAGGGGGTCGAGGGGGGCGATGGGGAACGTGCCGGCGCGTTGCGCGGCGGTGGGGACGAGGCCGGACTGGGTGATGGCGTTGGTGTTGCGGGTCCACTGATAGTTGATGGTGAACTGGGGGCCGTTGCGCGGGAGCCACTTGGGAATTTTGATGGGGCCGCCGAAGGCGAAGAGGCCCTGGACGCGGCTGTAGTCGGGCTTGGGGGTGTCCTGTCCGGTGACGGAAAAAGAGCGGGCGTCGAAGGCGGCGTGGTTCAGGAGCAGGCCGAGGCTGCCGTTGTACATGGACCGCTGGCCGCGGCGGAAGTTGCCGAAGGCGGGGAGCTGGGCGAAGGGGGAGGCGGCGCCGTTGTTGACGCTGCCGTTGATGAGCTGGCCATCGGCGGCGCGTTGGGCGGCTTCGGGATCGGCTGCGGGGGCCTGGGGCTTGGCGGGGGCGGGCGTGGAGGCGGCGACTTCGGGCTTTACGAAGGGACTTTTGTTGGCTACGGTGACGGCGGCGGGCTTTTCGCGCGGGGCGAGTTCGAGTTCCCAGGTGGCGGGGGCGGATGGGTCCTTCATTTCGCGGCGCTGCGGGGTGAACAGCTGCATATCGACACGGAGGGTCCAGGGGCCTTCGGGGAGGGCGAGCGTGTAGGCGCCATTCGCGTCGGTGATGGTGGAGAGGGACTGGCTGGGGCGCTCCGCGGTGACGGTGACGCCGGGCACGGGGAGCCCGCCGAACGTGACCGTTCCGCGGTGCTCCGCCGCGCCGAGCGCGAGCGCGGTTGTCAGCAGGAAGACTGCTCGCAACATGGGGCTAATTTTCGGTGGGCTTGGTGGCGCTGTCGATGATCATGATTTCGACGGGGCCCTTGGTGGAATCGAGCTTGAGACCGAGCTGTTCCTGGATGGCGGTGAAGATGGACGGGCCGCTGTTGTCGGACTGGGCGATGGCTTCGGGGGGTGGCGGTGCGCCGCCGAAGGGACCGCCTCCCTGCCCCGGTTCGGGGGTCCAGCGGAGTTCGACGTCGAACCTACCTTCGATGCCGGTTTTATCGATGACGGGGCGGCCGAGTTGCTGCGAGAGAAGTTGGACGAGACCGGCCATGTTGGTGCCCTGCAGGCTGGCCTGGCCGCGGCCGATGCGCATCATCCCGCGCTGTTGGGGATCGCCTGCGGGGGTTTCCGACGCCTTCATCTTGTGCGGGCCTTTGCCGGCGACCAGGGCGTAGACGGGCATTTCCTTGGTTTCTTTGTGGAATTTGAGTTGGAAACGCTCGGCGAGGAGGGACTGGAGCATGGGGCGGAAGGTTTCCGGCGAGGCGCGTTCGGTGGTGGCTTCGGCCTTGGCGTTGACGTCGAAGCGATCGGTGGCGAGCC
>CAMATG010000492.1 GCA_945860645.1 Candidatus Sulfopaludibacter sp. SbA3
CCCCGGCGAATCGCCCGCCCAAGTCCGCACCGCCCTCGGCAACGCCTCGCTCCCCGAAACCGGCGAGCCCACCGAAGCCACCGTCCACACCGCGTGGCAGCTTCTGCAAAACCACTCCCTCCACAACGGCCACCCGCTCTTCGCCGGCTACGTTACCTCCTCGGCAGCCCCCATTGGCGCCCTCGCGGACCTCATGGCCGCCGCCGTCAACCCCAACGTCGGCGCCTGGATCCTCGGCCCCATGGGCACGGAAATCGAAGCCCAGTCCATCCGCTGGATCGCCGATTTCCTCGGCTACCCAACCAACTGCGGCGGCATCCTCGTCAGCGGCGGCAACATGGCCAACTTCGTCGGCTTCCTCGCGGCCCGAACGCAAGCCTGCAAAGCCATCCGCGCCGAAGGCGCCCAAGCCGCGAACCTCGTCGCCTACGCGTCCCGCGAAACCCACACCTGGATTCAAAAGGCAGCCGACCTCTTCGGCCTCGGCACCAACGCCATCCGCTGGATCGCCACGGACCAGCATCAACGCATGGACCCCGCCGCCCTCTCCGCGCAAATCGCCGCCGACCGTGCCGCGGGGAAAGTGCCTTTCTTCCTAGCCGCCTCCGCCGGCACCGTCAGCACCGGCGCCGTCGACCCCATCCGCGCCCTCTCCCAAATTGCCAAAACCGAAGGCATCTGGTTCCACATCGATGGCGCCTACGGAGCTCCCGCCGCCGCCCTGCCAGACGCTGACGAAGACCTGCAATGCCTCCACCTCGCCGACTCCCTCGCCGTCGATCCCCACAAGTGGTTCTACGCCCCGCTCGAAGCTGGCTGCGCCCTGGTCAAGAACCCCCAACACCTCCCCGACGCCTTCGACTACTCTCCCGCCTACTACCACTTCGAAGCCGACGCCGGCTTGAACTACTACCAACACGGCCCCCAAAACTCCCGCGGCCTCCGCGCCCTCAAAGTCTGGATGGGCCTCAAAGCCACCGGCCGCCAAGGGCTCATTCAAACCATCGCCGAAGACATCGCCCTCGCCCGCCAACTCTTCGACGAAGTCCATAAATACCCCGAACTCGAAGCTCTGACGACGAGCCTCTCTATCACCACCTTCCGCTACAACCCGCCCGGCACCGCGGACCCCAACACGCTCAACGAACGCCTCCTCGACCGCATCCAGAAGTCCGGCGAGCTCTTCCTATCGAACGCCATCATCGACGGCCAATTCGCCCTCCGCGCCTGCATCGTCAACTTCCGCACCCAGCCCCACCACATCGCCGAAATCCCCAAAATCGTCCTCCGCCTGGCGGCCGGCTAACCCGACTCTTCCCACGCCCTCCGCAGCCACTCCGTCAGCGGTGCCCCAACTTGATCCGCATGCTGCACATGGACCGTATGCGCAAGCCGCGTCTTCGACGCCGCTTTCACGCTCCGTATCCACGGATGCGCCACCGTCTCCGGCAGGAAAATGCAGACCTCCAGCGCCGCCCGCTTCGCCCGCACAAAGCAGTAGCAAACCCGTCGCGCAAACATCACCGCCTTGGCCGACGCATAGATCCGCTGCGGCCCCAGTTCACTGGCAACTTCGCGCAGTCGCTCCCACGCCTCCGCCAACTCCTCCGGCAGTTCCTCCATCACCTCCGCCTCCGTCGGCGTCACGCAAAAATGGAACTCGCTCGTCCGCGGCAACCACCGCGAGCACTGTGGACACCGCACCGGTTTACCCCGCCAACTCCCGAACCGCCGCCACCGCCCTATCCATCTGCTCCATCGAGTTATAGATATGTGGCGAAAACCGGATCCCCTCGCTCTCCCCGGACGGAGTCGAAGCCGCCGACAACCGGTGCCGCTCCCACAGCGCGTCGTAAGCCTTCTTCGTCCCCATCCCGCGCAGCTTAAACTTCACCACACCGCCGCTCAGCTCCGCCTGCATGTTCGTCTTCAGCTCCACGCCCGCAATGCCCGATAACCCCGTCTTCAACCGCCCCGCCAACGCCCGCATCCGCGCCTCCACATTCCCCATCCCAATCAGATTCACAAAGTCCAACGCCGCCTCCAGCGCCACCACCCTCGGGTCATCCCGCTGCCCCAGCACCTCCAACTTCCGCGCGCCCTTCAAATTGTCCGCCCACCCCGCTGTCACAATCGCCGGCCACAACCCCGCAATCCGCTCCGCCCGCACATACAAAAGCCCCGCCTCCAGCGGCCCCATCAGCCACTTATGCGCGCTCGTCGCATACGAATCCGGCCCAATCGAACCCAGGTCCACATCCAGCGCCCCAAACGTCTGCGCCCCATCCAGATGCATCCAAATCCCACGACGCCGCGCCAGCGCCGCAACCTCCCGCGCCGGATACAGCACCCCCGTCGTGCTCGTCAAATGCGTCACCGCGATCACCCGCGTCCGCGGCGTAATCGCCTTCTCAATCGACCCCAACAGCGCGTCCCCGCTCACCGCCGGAATCGCCACCGGCACCGCCTTCACCACAAACCCGTCCCGCCGCGCCCGCACCTTCCACGAATCCAGGTTCGACGGATGGTTGTGCTCGGTCACAATCACCTCGTCCCCGGCCTTCAAATCAATCCCCTTTACCACCAGATTGCTACCCTCGCTCGTGTTCCGCGTCACGGCAATCTCATCCGCCGAAACCCGCAACATCCGCGCCGCCGTCGTCCGCAGCCGCTCCCGCATCTCCACGTACTTATACCGGTTCTGAAAGGACGGATTCGCCTGGAAATCCCGCAAATACTCGATATGCCGGTCCATCACCGGCCGCGACGCCGGACACACATTCGCGGCGTTCAGATAAATCATCTTCTCGTCCAGTGGAAACTGCCGTCCCACCATCTGCCAATAGGCTTCATCGGCCGGTGCCGCCGCCGCCAGCCCCGCTGAAAACGCCATCTGGAAAAGGCCTCGCCGTGAAGGTGTCATGGCCGTCAATTATGCCACACCACCCGTGTGTGGTAATCTGAAAATCGCGCGGGCAACCGCGCTTTGATGCGCCTCTAAACGACAATCTCACCCCCCTCTAGACCACTGCCCCGAACGGGGACAGGATCCGAGATATGTCTCAATTGCAGGCCCGTGGCCTCACGCTCCGCTATGCGCAGGAGCATCCGCTTTTCCAGGCGGTCGATTTCGATATTAACCCCGGCGATCGCATCGCGCTCGTCGGCCCCAACGGGGCGGGGAAGTCCTCCCTGCTCCGCATCCTTGCCGGTTTGCAGCCGCCGGATGGGGGCGCAATCACCAAGCCGCGCGGACTCACCGTCGCTCATTTTTCCCAATCCGGCGACGGCGACGACCCGCACCTCTCCGCCGGCCAGCGCGCCCGCGCCCGCCTCGCCGAAATTCTCGATGAGCCGGCCGGAATCATACTGCTCGACGAACCCACCAACCACCTCGACGCCCGCACCCGCCACTGGCTCGCCCACCAGTTACTACGACACAAACACACCTGCCTCTTCGTCTCCCACGACGAAGATTTCCTCCAGCAAATGGCAACGCGCGTCTTCGAAGTCCGCCGCGGCCAGTTCCGCGAGTACACCGGAACCTACGCCGGATTCCTCCACCACGCCGAAACCCTAAACCAGAAAAGCTGGTCCGCCTACGACGCCGAACAGCGCCAACTCGCCGCCTTCGAACGAGCCGCCCAGCGCCGGGATTCCATCGTCACCCGCCTCACCGATACACCGCCCGGCGGACGCGGCGCAAAAGCGTTCTACGGCCACAAAGCCGCCAAGGTCGCCCGCACCGCCCGCATGCTTCGCGAACGTATCGCCCCCGAATCCCAAGTCGGCAAGCCCTGGGAGGAACAACCCATTCCCACCCTCGATTTCCGCAACTTCACCCGTCCCGGCGACCCCGCGATCGACATCCAAAACCTCTCTCTCTCCTACGGCCCCAAAACCGTCCTCGATAACTTCACCCTCACCCTCCGCCGCGCCGAACGCTGGGCCATCCAGGGCCCCAACGGCAGCGGCAAAACATCTCTCTTCCGCGCCATCCGCGGCGAACTCGCCCCAACCGCCGGCACCATCACCATCGCCCAAAACGTCAAACTCGGCTACTTCGCGCAAGAAGCCGAAACGCTCAATCCCCGCCAAACCCCACTCGAAGCCTGCATGGCTGAATGTGCGGACCGCACCTGGGTCCAAACCATCCTGGCCTGCTTAAAGCTCCCTCGCGAATACGCCAACGTCCCCATCGCCCAACTCAGTCTGGGCGAACGCGCCAAAACGGCCCTCGCGCAGATCCTCGTCTCCGGCGCTAACGTCCTGCTCCTCGACGAACCCACCAACCACCTGGAAATCGAAGCCCGCCACGCCCTCATGGCCACGCTCGACCAATTCCCCGGTGCCATCCTCCTGATCACCCACGCCCCTCCCCCATTAAATTGGTGCCAGGCACCAATTTAATGCTCCACCCCCAAAAAAGGGCGGATAAATCCGGGTTTTACCCGCAATCCAGCCCCCAAACGGGCCAATTTCGCCCAAACGCGCCCCACAAAGATTAAATTGGTGCCTGGCAGATTAAATTGGTGCCTGGCACCAATTTAATCTTTGCCTACCCCTTCCGCTCCTGCGCCTCGCTCGCGTCGTTGAAGATCTCCTCCCGGATAATCCGGTCCGTCGCCGCCCGCAAATACTCGTCCAACGCCGCCCGCAACTCCACATATTCCGGCCACAACACCCGGTCCAGATAACTCTGCTTCACCCGCAGCATCAACGTCGTCATCCGCTGCCGTTTATACCGGAACGGCGTCAACCCATGCCGCCGGCACAACGCCGACATCAGCCGCCGGTGCCACTGGTCCGGCATCGAAAACTGCATCTCGACGAGAGGCTCCTCCCACACCGGCTTCGGCGCCGGCTGCGCCGTCTTCAACGCCTCTTTCACCCGGGAAAACGCCGCCGCCGCCGCCGCGCGCTCCCCCTCCGTCTTCGCCCCCTCAAACAGCGCCGCAATCTTGCGCAACCGCTCCCGTAACTGCTCCTCAGTCATCGCCATAGTGGTCCCTCAATCTTAATGAAAAATACCTGAGCCACTTTTCCCGCCCGCCCCGCGATCCCCTCCGTGCCAACCAAATTCCCAGCCCTCCTCCTCCTCGCCGCCGCCGCGGCCTTCCCCCAAACCCCCGCCGTCCAGGTCTCCAGCTATCTCTTCCAAAACACGCTCGACGCCCAGCGCCCCGGCAGCCCCGCCCTCACCGCCGTCGATCCCCTCGGCCGCAACAATTTCCGTCGCGACGTCGTCCTCGGCCAGGAACGCTTCGTCTACGAAACCGGCGGCACCGCCACCCCACTCGCCAGTCAGGCCGGCCTCACCTACCGCGCCGCCGGCCTCCTCCCCCGCGAGGACTACTCCATCGAAATCCTCTGCACCTTCATCAGCGCCGAAAACACCTGGCGCCGTA